>NZ_JBDSQY010000082.1:0-15195 GCF_039929585.1 Capsulimonas sp. | reverse complement strand
GGTTTGAAGGACTAAGGCCTGATCGGCTCACATCAAAAAGCGCCCCTCGTTCGAAGATCGATCTTCGAACGAGGGGCGCTTTTTGATGTGAGCCGATCAGGCCTTAGTCCTTCAAACCCGACATCACGATGCCCTGGATGAAGTAGCGCTGGCCGAAGAAGAACAGAATCAGCAGCGGGATCAGGACGATCACGGAGCCGGCCATTAAGAGGTTCCAGTCCGTGCCGTGGATGGTCTGGAATGTGCGCAGGCCCAGTTCCAATGTCTGGTTCTCTGTCGAGTTCAGGTAGATCAGTGGACCCATCAGATCTTTCCAGGCGCCGATGAAGGCGAACAGGCCCACGGTAATGAGGGCGGGTCGGCAGAGCGGCATCAGGATTTTCCAATAGATCTGGAAGTAGGAGGCGCCGTCGAGGCGGGCGGCTTCGTCCAACTCGCGCGGCAGGGTCATGAAGAACTGGCGCAGGAGAAAGACGTTGAAGGCGCCGCCGAAGAACGAGGGGACAATCAGCGGTTTCAGCGTGTCGATCCAGTGCAAATACTTAAAGCCGATGTATGAGGGAAGCATGGTGACGATTCCCGGCAGCATCATCGTCGCCAGCAGCAGGACAAAGAGGCGGTCGCGGCCGGGAAAGCGCAGACGGGCGAAGCCGAACGCCACCAGTGATGAAGACAGCACGGTCCCCACGGTGGAGAGGATCGCGATCGTCAGCGAGTTCTTGAAGAAGAGCGAGAAGGTGACGCCGGTTCCTTCGATTGTCCACGTCTTGACGTAGTTGATCCACTGCGGCGAATGCGGCCAGGCCCAGGGGCTGGCCGCAATCTCATCCGGCGTCTTCAGAGAAAGCGCCAGCATCAGGTAGAACGGCGTGAGCGTCAGCAGCGCGCCGACGGCGGCGAGCGTGAACAGCAGAATCGCCGCACGTTTGCGGGCCGCTTTGGTGTTGGAGGCCGCCGCGACTTCATTTTTGTTGACCGGAGGCAGCGTCATTGGCCGCGTCCGTGGGGTAATGGTGTTAGTCATGGATTTGGGTTCCGAGCCTTCTCGCTACTTCTCCGCGCCTTCGTAATGGACCCAGCGCGACATCTTCATTTGCAGCATCGTAATGATCAGGACGACGATAAACAGCACCCAGGCCAGCGCGCTCGCGTAGCCCATCTTCGTAAAGCTGAAGGCGTTCTGGTAGAGATACAGAACGTAGAAGAGGGTGGCGTTGTTGGGGCCGCCATTGGTCATGACGAAGCCCTGGGTGAACGTTTGCAGCGATCCGATCACGCCCATGATCAGGGTGAAGAAGATCGTCGGCGTCAGGAGCGGCAGGGTCACGTGCCGGAACTTCTGCCAGACCGTCGCGCCGTCGACCTCGGCGGCGTCGTAGTAAGACTGCGGGATGCCTTGCAGGCCCGCGAGATAGATGACCATCCCGCCGCCGATGCCCCACAGGCTCATCACAACTAGGCTGCCGAGCGCCGTCTTTTCTGAGCCGAGCCAGTTGACGTATCCCTTGGACGGATCGGTCAGGCCGAGCGCTTGCAGCACCGGGTTAAGGTGCAGCACGGCGGTCAGATAGTTCAGAAGGCCAGACTCGGGATTGAAGAGACGCAGCCAAATCAGCGATGCGGCGACCGACGACGCCACCGCCGGGATATAGTACAGCGTGCGGAAGATCGCCTGCCCCCGGATCTTCGTATTCAGCAGCAGCGCCAGCGCGAGCGAGCCGGCGACGCCCAGCGGCACGGAGAAGATCGTGTAAAGCGTCGTCACCGTCATGCTTCGGAAGAACCGCTCGTCGTGCGCCATTTCGGCGAAGTTGCCCATGCCCACCCACTTCGCCGGGGCGATCATGTCCCAGGACGAAAACGCGAGCAGCAGCGATACGAGCATCGGGCCGAGGACGAACACGACCGCGCCGATCAGCCACGGCGAAATAAAGGCGTAGCCCGCCTTCGCCTCGGCATTGGATCCGATCTTGCGGCCCAGTTTCAGGTCCTTGCGCGCTCCCTGCCATACCCACGCCACGATCAGCAGGGTGATGACGAGCATGCCGCCCAGGCCCGCGCCCCAGTTGAGATTGGGGTGATGGGGCGGGTTATTGATCTCGTCCAGTTTCGCCTGTGCGGGACCCATGAATTGATCCACCGCCTGCTGCGCCGTGAGCGTGCCGTTCCAGACCAATTCGAGCTTGGGATTGATAATCGAGTTGATTTCGCTCCAGTTCGAGTTCAGGGGGCCGAAGTGGACATAGGGGACTTCCTCAATCGTGAGCTTGCGGTTCTTGGGGCGCGCGTTGTCCAGCCAGGCCGGCGAGTTGGCGAGCTTGGCGATGGCGGGCTGCGCGAGACCGGCCTGCGCCAGTCCTGTCAGGCCCTTGACGCCGGCCAGATACTTGACCAGCTCCCATGCTTCCTGCTTGTGCTCGCCGCCTGTGGTGAGGCCGTATCCGGACCATCCCGTCATCACGCCATGCTTGCCGGTGGGGCCGGCGGGAAAGGCGGCGATGTCCCAGTCGAACTTCTTAATCTCGTCGCGGAAACGGGGCACTTCCCAGACGCCCGTGCAGTACATGGCGATGCGGCCCTGCGTGAACAGTTCGTGTGGTCCGACCGCCGACGATTGCAGTTCAATGGTGGAGGGAGATATGTTGTATTTCTGGATCATGTCCACGGTCAGCTGGATGGCGTTGACCACCAGCGGATCGCTGTACAGCAGTTTCTTCGGCGCATGATAATTGTCGATGAAGTCGCCGCCGGACGAATACACGAAATTGCTCATGGTCTGCGTCGACCATCCACCCGCGAAGCCGTAGACGGAGTTGGAGCCGGACTTGTCGTGACGGGTCAGCTTCTGCGCGACCGTCAGGAAGTCCTTGGCGCCGCGCTCAGGATGCGGCTTGTAATCCCAGCTCCATCTGCCGTCGGGGTAGGGCAGGTGCGCTTTATCGAACAGCGACTTATTGTAATAGATCAGGCCCATCGGCGCGATATCGCGCGGCAGGGCGTAGAGCTTGCCGTTGTTCTGGAAAGCATCCACCATTTGCGGATAGTAGTCCGAGAGGTGGACGGAGGGATCGGCCTGAAGGAAGGGAGTCAGATCCGCCAAAATGCCGCGGCCCGCAAGAGCGGAGTAATTGTCGCCGCAGAAGAGGACATCGGGCGCCAGGCCCGCCGCCTGCTCCATGATGAGCTTCTGCACGTATTCGTCGCCCGCAGGCTGCCGCTCGGCGCGAACGGTGACGCCTGGGTGGTCGCGCTCAAAGGCTTCCACGGTTTTATTGATAATGGCGATTTCTTTGAAATCACCCCAGAAGCGAAACCGCAGCACCGTTTTCTGAGATTCGGCGTGGGCGAGCACGCCCGGTATGAACAGCAATAGAAGCAAAGCGATCCGAAGAACGCGTTTGATGGACATGAATGTTTCCTTCGCCCCGAAGTTTTGGGCTTCGGGGCGCTTTCGACAGGTATTTCTTAGGCCGGCGCGTGATCCGCCAGATTGCGTACGACGAGTTTCTCCGCCAAATCCGCGCCGCCGCACGGACAGTTCGAGGTAATCACGACTGTCTTCGCTTCTCCCGGCAATAAGTGGAAGAAGTTATCCGACGCCGCGAGCGGTGTATCGTCGCCGCGTCGCAGCCACACATATGGGGCGAACGTTTCGCTGGCGAGCGTGACAGCAATTTCGTTCTCCCCAGTTCGTTCGTGACGCACGTGGATCGTGGGCGCCTCCAGTTCCAGCTCCTTCGGCTCAGCCAGCAGGAGAATACTCTCGGCGGTCGGCGATCCGTCGGCGGGTGTGAAACGCGCGTGCAGCAGTGCGGATCGCTCTCTGCCACGCGCGGCATCCAGGCTCATCGTCCGCACGATGGCCGCTGCGTTAGCCGGCGCCTTTGCTCTGGCTTCTTCCTGGCTCCAGATCGTCCCATCGAATCCAAGCAGCGTAATCGTCAGCATCCCCGGGATCGGTGCGGATCGATCGTTGACCAGATGCGCTTCCACTTGGTCGCCTTTACGATAAAGCGAGAGCAGCAGCGGCGCGTAAAATCGCTTGGCGGCGTAGAGCGCCGCCTTCGGCTCGCCGGCGCTGTCGATCATCGACCAGGAATGTGCGGGCCAGCAGTCGTTGAGCTGCCAGATCAGCGTTCCCCAGCAATGCCCCATGCGTCGCCGGTAGTGCTCCACCCCGTATCGCATCGCCTCGGCCTGATTGCACTGGCTGTAGTAGACCAGGTCTTCCAGCGTTTGCGACACCGGGAAGTGGATGTCCTGCATACCAAGATAAATCCCGTATCCCTTGCGTGTCTTATCATGCCACTGGATGGCCGGTGAGCGCGGCGCGCGGTCTTCTAGAGCGATCGCGCCGTTCCAGGCGGACATGCCGCAGGAGGCCGCGAAACCGAACTCGGAGCAAAAACGCGAATCGTTCTCGGTGTAATGCACCCAGTCGCCGCGTCCGTGCCAAACGTCCCAGTTGTGGCAGTCGCCGAACTGCGCGCTGTTCGGCGTGTCGCCGCCGTAGGGCGAGGACGGCCAGTAGGGCGTCTTCGGGTCTTCCGCCGCGAGCACTTCCGGCAGTATCTCATGGTAGAGATGCTCGCCGATATGCCGGGGCGGGCGCTGTCCGCCCCAGCCCTCCGCGTACATCGTGTGGTTTTCGTTGTTGCCGCACCAGAGACACAGAGACGGATGATTGCGAATGCGGCGAACAGCCTGAATAGCTTCCCGTCTTGCGCCTTCAGCATACTCGTCCAGGTCTGGATAGTAGGCGCAGCCGTAAAGAAAATCCTGCCAGACTAAAATTCCCAGCTCATCGCAAATGTCATAAAATGCTTCGCTCTCATAGAAACCGCCTGCCCAGATGCGCAGCATGTTGAACCCGGCGTCCCGAGCCTGTGTGATCCGTTCGCGCAGCCGTTCTTCGGTGACGCGCGTGATAAACGAATCCTCGGGAATCCAGTTGGCGCCCTTGGCGAAGATGTCCACGCCATTCACACGGAACTTGAAGCCTTCACCCGCTCCGTCCAGATCCGGCTCCCGGATCAGCTCGACTTTTCGGAAACCGATCTTGGCGTCTCGGACGTCAAGATCCTCTAAGTTTTGCCGAAGCGCCAGCCGCAGTGGATATCTCACGGCGTCGCCAAGGCCACGAGGCTGCCAGCGCCGACATCGAACGGCCACGGCGGGCAGCGCGATCTCGTGCGTACCTGCGTCTTCCGGTACACGGATCGACATCGCATTGGTCCAGTTGTCCGCGCCGAGCGATACTTCCAGCGTCAGTCCGTTGCCGGGCTGATGACGCTCGACGGTCGCCGTCACGCTCACTGAGATCTCGCCGCTGTCCAGAAACTCGTAATCGTATTTCCAGTCCCGGATCTCGGCGACGGGAACGCTCACCAGCTCCACCGGCGCCCACAGCCCGCAGGAGGCGAGCACCGGACCCCAATCCCATCCGTACATGTACTGCGCCTTGCGGACAAACGAGCGGGGAGCCCAGTTATCCCAATGCGGCGGCATCGTCGGGCCATGCGTCGCTTCCCATGCCTCCTGCCGCGCGCGCCCAATACGCATGGCGCTGCGGAAGGTGATGGTCAGAATGTTCTCTCCCACATTCAGCCGGCCATCCACGGGAAAGCGATGCGTCAGGAACATGTTGTCCGTGCGCCCGATCTCTTCGCCGTTCAGCTCGATCTCTGCGATCGTATCCAGACCATGGAACGCCAGCATGCGATGCGCCGGCGTCATCTCGTCCACCGTGAATCGTGTTTCGTAGATCCAGTCGGTTTCATCGACCCACTCTACGCCCCGTTCGTTCATGCGCTGAAACGGATCGGCGATCACGCCTTCGCGCATCAGATCCAGATGAACGTGTCCTGGAACCTGCGCAGGCATCCATCCGAGGCGGCGATGATCGGGGACATCGGAACGCGGCGCTTCGCGGACGCGCCAATCATTGGTCAAAGCCGTTCGAATGACGTGTGATGAAAAATTACTCATACAGACAAGCCTCTCATCCAAGGCTGCCGAGCCAGGACGGCGGCGGCTTCTCTTGTATGATAATCATATCAAGAGTAACCGTGTCTGTCAAGATTTTTCAGTGTTTTTCTGAAAATAAATTATAGTTTTCAGCAATCCTGTGAAAGTGTCATTTTTCCCGTTTTCTCTGAAATATCTTGAATTGAGTTTAACAGAAAACGTTTTTATAGTCAAGAGAAATGATGAAAATACTTGCGCAGTTTTGCGTTATGTGGGGGATGCAGAAGGAGTTGAGGAAGCGTAATGGAATCGGTGAATCAGAACGCCCAGCGATCGAAATCGCCGGGCGCTTGAATCCGAACTGAATTACTCTTCCGAACCACCGCCAGCGTCGCCGCCGGCGGGCGGGGGCGGCGCGTCGACCGGTGCGCCGCCGTCCGTCGCCGGCGCTTCCGTGGGAGCCGCGCCGCCGTCCATGTTTGGCGCTGGGGCCGGCGCTGCCGGCGCAGTGATGGCGGGGGCCGCCGCGCCGGCGGGCGGGGTGATGGTGACCGTGGTCTTGATGGGGCCGGCCGCCGGCGGATCACCCGTGACCGGTGGGGTCGGATTGACGATCGGCGGCGCGACCGGCGCCGGGTTCACCGGCTGTACGTTGCTTAGACTGGTCGTCGAACCGAGCAGGGCGGCTGGAAGGCGTCCGCGAACGGCCGGATCGATCCCCTGGACCGTTTGCTCGCGCAGACGGCGGGCTTCTTCCGGATCGCGCACGACGTGCGGAGTGAGGAAGACGAGAAGCTCGGTCTTCTTCTTCGTTCGGCTTGTGGACTTGAACAGGTTGCCGATCAGCGGGATATCGCCCAGGATCGGAACCTTGGAGACCGTCGAGCCGAAGGACGTGTTCATGATGCCGCCGAGGACGATCGTCTCGCCGTCTTTCACGCTGGCCGTGGTCTGCGCTTCGCGCTGATTCACGATCGGCGCATTGAACGAGGTGTAGCTGACAAGGTCATTGGCGGTCTGTGTGACGTCCATCGTGACATAGCCGTTCGAGGTGATGCGCGGCGTTACCGTCAGAACGATGCCGACGTCCAGGAACGAGTAGTTGGAGATCGTTCCGTTGTTGAGGTCCGTGGTCTGGCTGGTGACATACGGGATACTCTGGCTGATATTGATTTGCGCCTGCGCGTTGTTCGTGGTGAAGATGCGCGGCGTGCTCAGGACATCAAACCGTGTGTCGCTCTTGACGGCCTGAACAAACACGGAATAGTCGGCGGCCGTGAGGGTATAGCGGAAGCCCTGCGGCTGAGCTGTGTTGGC
This sequence comes from Capsulimonas sp., assembly GCF_039929585.1. Classification (NCBI taxonomy): domain Bacteria; kingdom Bacillati; phylum Armatimonadota; class Armatimonadia; order Capsulimonadales; family Capsulimonadaceae; genus Capsulimonas; species Capsulimonas sp. The sequence continues at coordinate 7,911 of NZ_JBDSQY010000082.1, read as the reverse complement.
GTTGACTCCGAACGACTGCGAACCAGTGGCCGTCGCGCCCTTGATACCGAACGGAGCGCCTTTGGCGAAGTTCCATTCGACGCCCAGCGCGTTGCTGGAGTCGAGGTTGGCTTCCACGACCAGGGTCTCGATCATGACCTGCTCTGGGATTTCGTCCAGCTGGTTCAGGATCGATTCCACGAGGGTGCGATTTTCGGGCGCCGTGACGACAATGACGCTGTTCGTGTCAATGTTGGGAATGAGCAGGACCTGATTGTTCAGATCGCGCACGTTGACGACACGCCCCTGGCTGTCGAGACCTGTGGTAATCGAAGTCGTCGATGCGGAAGCGTTGCGCGATGTGTTGTTATTCTGATTGTTGTTTCGGTTTGTATTATTGTTGTTGCCGCCGAGTTGGCTGATGCCTGTTGTGCTGGTATTCGTCGACGCGGTTTGTCCCGTCAGTGATCCGCCGTTCGCGGTGGAAGAGCTCGATCCCGAGCGGCCAAAAGACTGGTTGAGCAGGTTCGCGACAACATCGGCGCGCGCGTTTTTGAGCATGTACACGAAGGTCGTGCCGACATAATCGACCGGCTTGTCGATCTGCGTAATTAGCTGCGTGACGACCGCCATGTTTTCCGGCGTCGCGGTTACGACCACCGAGTTCGTGCGCGTTTCGGCAACGACTGTGCCGTTCGCGGTATTTTGGGTGGATTGTCCGCCGCCGAAGAACTGGCCGAACCGCCCGCCAAACCCGCCTCCACCTTGATTGCCGCCTCGCTGGTTATTGTTGGTCGTCGAGCTGCCGCGTCCCAGGGTTGTGCTGTTGCTAATGACACCCTGGAGCACCGTCGCAACGTCCGTTGCGACGGCGTATTGAAGCTTGAAGACCTTTGTTTGACGTGGTGATGCGGTCGGCTTGTCGATCTGATCGATGATATCGGCGACTTGATCTTGATCTCGGCTGGAAGCGTTGACGATGATCGAGTTGCTGTATTCGTCGGCCGACACTTTGACGGCAGGGGTAGCCGCCGCGCCGCCGCCTCGGCCTCCTCGACCGCCGCCTCGTCCGCCTCCAAAGCCGCCTTGAGCGGCCCCAGGGAACGTTCCAACTCCGGGGATGGTGACGCCATTATTCGCGGCGTCGACAGCCGCCGCTGCGGCCGCGTTCGCGAAGACATCGTTGATGGCGCGGGCGAGCTGCGTGGCGCTCGCGTACTTGATCGGATAAACGCGCATTACCAAGCTGGATCCGCCTCGTCCGCCGCCGCCAAATCCACCGAAGCCTCCGGTTTGGCCACCCTGGCTTCCACCGAAGCCTCCGAACCCGCCGAAGCCCCCGCCACGCTGTGACTTCGGCTTGACCAGCAGGAAGTTATCCTGCTTGACGATCTCGTAGTTCTTCAAGCCCAGCGTTGCGTTCAGGATCGCGAAGGCGCTGCCCAGCGACTGCTTCGTGGGGCTTTGCACAGTGATGCCGCCGGTGAGTGACGGATCTTTGACAATCGTCACGCCGCTTGCCTTGCTGAGGATATGCAGAACGGCGTCGACGTTCGTGTTCCGGAAGTCCAGCGTGACGCGCGTGTTCGGGTTTAAGTTGAACGATTTCCAGGGGGGCGGCGCGGGAGTCTGCGTTTGTCCGCCACCGCCGCCTCGGTCGAACTGAGCATGCGCGGGTATCCCGCAGGCGGCGAGGGCTGCGAGCATGACGATGGATTGTTTAGTCCTCATAATCGTACGGTCTTCTTTCCACAAGGGATCGGGCGCGGCGACGGACGCCAGCGCGGCCAAAGTTCAAAGGTTAATTCTGACGGCGTCCACGGCGTCCGCGGCGGCCGCCGCCCTGATCGCCAAATCCGTTATCCGCTCCACTCGTATCTCCTGGCGTAAACGCGGGCGTCGCGCCCTGAGCAAACCCAGGCGCTGTTCCAGGCGTCAGGCCGGGCAGCGGCTGGATCGGCATGGGAACGAGCTGAGGCTGCGCGCCCTGCTGTCCAAACGGCAGTGGCGGCGCGCCGGGAACATTCGCCGACGCAGCCAGGGCGCTGGGAGTGTCCGGCTCTTCCGTCTTGAACGCCAGGCGGGTCTTCTGGCCGATTTCGTTTTCCAGAACAAGGGATTCTGGAGCGATCTGTACGACATGCAGACCATGCCACGTGTCGCCCGTCTTTAAGAAGGCGACGTCGCCGGAAGCGCGGTTCTCCACCACGGCGCTCGCGGCGCCGTCGATGGTGTTGACCCCCGTCAGCTCCCAGGTTCCCTTGTCCGAAGCGACCTTGATCGGCTTGGGCGTCGGTTTCACAGCGGCGGCGGGCTTGACCGGCGTGACAGCCGGCGCGAAGGAGTCGCGCTTGCCGCCAGTGTAACGGGCGAAGTGCGCGTTCAAATCGGCTTCGGTAACGCCGTCCGCCACCTGGACAGTCACATTAGTGCGCCTAGGCTTCGTGTGCTTGACCGGCGCGTCCGGCTCAGTCAGAAACACCACGGCGCCTGCAACGACGGCGGCGAGAAGCGAGTAAATGACGGGACGACTGATCTTTTTAGCCATTCGCGCCTCCCGTATGAACCGTCGTGGTCACGGTCGTCTCCGAAGCGGGCAGGAAAGCCGAAAGGCCGATGGTTGCGGTGACGACGTTCGCCTTCGCGCCGCCCGCAGCCATGTCCACCGATCGCAGGGCCGTCTTGGCGCCCTTTGCATCGAAGGACGCCAGGACATTGCGCACCTGCGGGTAGGTCCCGGAGACCTGGGCGGCAAATCGAAGCTCAGACACCCCTTCGAGCGTCTGTCCGCGCTGGGGACGGAACGATGTCAATGTGACGCCTTCCTGCCGCGCGGTGTCTGTCAGCTGGGCGAGCACCGCCGATGTCACCGACCGCGCGTCGCCGGGCCAGAGGCGCGGCGCGGCGGCGACCTGGGCGTCATGGGCGCGCGTCGTGGCCATATGAGTGTCGCTCAAAATGTGCTTGCGCGCCGATTTGTGAAGCTTCTCAGCGTTGGCGACGGTGGGAGCGCGAACAAGCAGCATGTAAAACAGCGTGCCGGTCATGATAATGATCGAAAACAGGATCATAACGCTGGGTAGGATCTCTTCGCGTTTTTTGAAGTTGATCATCGCGAACCTCCCGTAGTTTTCGTAGTGACGGTTGTCGTCGCCTTGCGCCCTCCGACTGCGGCCTTTTCGGGAACAGGCATCGGCAGGTTACCGACGCCGATGGCGGTAATGTTGAACTGGACGACTGGGACGGTTCCGATCGTTCCGGTGCTCGCGAATACCAGTTTGACATCCCGAAATCGTGCGCTCGCGCCCAGAGCGTTGACGAACTGCGTGACATCGCCCGAGGTCTTCGCCATACCGCGCAGCTGGATCGCCTTGCCGCGCTCGACGCCAACTCCCGTGAGCCACGCGCCGGCCGGCAGCTGATCCGAGATATAAGCAACCACATCGCTCATCGGCTGCGCCGGCTCGAACGCGCTTTTCAGGATCGTCTGTATATGGATCGCCGTCTGCGCCTTGTCCAGTTCCGCGTCCTTTGCCGCTGTGATGCGTTTCGACTGACGCGACCAGGAGGCGTTGCTGCGCTGGACGGCGCGGATATCGTCGCTGCGGTTGAGAAAGGGAACCAGGCAGAGCAGAAGCGCCAGAACGGTGATCATTGTCGCCATCCGCATGCGCTTCGCGAGCCGGGTCTTTTCTTCGAGATTGCGCTCTTCCGCCAGCTCGAACGCGAACGGCGGCGCCTGGTCCAGCAGGGTGAGCAGATCGCTGCTGCTGGTGAGCCCCGAAGGGAGCGTGAGGTTACCGGCGGCGACCAGGGGAAGCGCGCCGGACTGAGCCGCCGCCATGGTGCGCTGCGCTTCGACGGCCACATCGCTGTCCAGGGAGGCGAGACGGCTAAATCGAATGATCCCACCCTGAACGACGTCCAGTCCCAGGCCGCCGGGATCGGGGGCGGCGACGATGGCGTTGGGAGCGCCGGCGCTCGCGGCGGCGGCTGGGGCGGCCAGCGAGAGGGGAAGGATCCGCTCCGCCTGGATGCCCGCGTCGCGCAGCTCCTGCTTCAATTGGCGCAGGTCTTCGGATCGGATCGCGCCGATCAGGGTCAGATAGCCGTCGCCGTTGTGATCGTTCGTCTGAAGAAAGTCGAACGAAAGCTGGTCCGGCGGCAGGGGAAACAATTGCGCCATCTGGATGCCCAGAATTCGGCGCAGGTCATCCGGCGCGGCTTTGGGAAGTCGCGCTGTTTTCAAAAAGACAAGGCTGCGGCCGACGCCGACCAGCACGTTTTTATTTCCGTTCCAAAATGCGCGAAGATCCGTCAGCGCAACAGCGCTGGCGCGGGCGCCGGTGGCGGCGTTGACGACCTCCACCGATCCGGGCGTCCAGGAAACATGGATGGGAGGCGCGGCGGGACTACGGCTCATTGCGCTCCTCCTGAGTTAGTCGTTGTTGTGGATGTGGTCGTGGTGTTTGTGATCGAGACGGCGTCCAGTGTCGACGTCGAGTCGGCGCTCCAGTCCCACCACACGGGAATGCTCGGCGTGTTCAATTGACGCCAGTTGATAATTTGGGGCGCGGAGCTTGCGACGCGGACGGTGGCTTCCACCGCCGAGCCAACGCCGCCGCTGACTCCGTAGGCGCGTATGATCCAGGTGTCGCCGCCGATTGTGAAGTAGTCGGCGAACTCGGCAAGCTGTTCCTGGGTGAGCAGCAGCGTCGTCGCCAGCTGGCCAAGGGATGTGTAGCCACTGTTCTGCTGCGTGATCAAAGTGGCGGCGATCGATTGTGTCATATTCGGTATTGTCATCAGTACGGACTGCGAGGCGGTGTTGAGATTGATCTTGCCCGCCGCTCGCGACACGGTGGAAAATTTGGCGACATTCAGCACAATCTGCTGATCATTCGCGTTCATGGGAACCTGCCGGAACAGCGTTTGGAATGAGGTGAACGGCGCGCGCTGGGCCATCAAAGCCGCAGTCGGCGGACTGATCCCCGCGTTTCGCAGCGTCGCGGGGGTAATTCCCCGCTGCGAGAAATCAATGCGCGCCGATCCGTCGGCGCGTGTGTCCGCGGCGCCGCTGTCTACGGTCAGCACAGACGCCAGCGGCAGCGTGTTTCCGGCTTCGTCCACAATCGGCTGCGCGCTGGTCGTGACGGTCGTCTGCGGCTGGTAGAGCATGCTTCCGGTCCAGTTCTTGATGAGCAGCAGCTCATCCAGCGTATTGAGCTGTCCTAAGTGCGTATTGTAAGGCTGAGTCAAAGCGTTGTAATATTGGTCCTTCGCGCCATCGGCCCGGGGCTGCGTCGTCGTCTCGCGCCAGTCGAGCAGGCAGTCGACTTGCTCCAGCGTCAGCGGCAGCAATTGCAGCTGCGCGGTTGTCGCCGTATTCACATTCACCATCGAGCCGGTGTCCACGATCTCTAGACGGAAAGTAGAGCCGTCCGTAACATCGTAAGATGTGCCGCCATTGTCGCCAAGCTGTCCCCAGGCGTCGTTCTGAGTGACTTGATTGACATCCGCCGTTTGCAGTGTCGCCAGTGCGTAAGCCACCGCCGAGCGGGCCGCTGCTTCTGCGCGGCGCTCGCGCAGCCCATTTTGCGTCTGCTGCATGGAGGCGCGCTGGTCCGCTGCGATGATCGCCATCAGGGCCACCAGCACCAGGATCACCATCAGCGCCTCAATATAGATAAATCCTCTTACTCTCATGAAAGGCCCTGCGCCGAATCGGGATTCGCCTCTGTCACGTTGCTGGCCGGGATCGCGACCACGAACACATGCACCATGTCGTCGGTCGCATTGCTCAGCCGGTAGCTGACCTGCACGGCCGCCGGAAGACGACGATCGGAGGTCGCCACCGTGTCCCAGGAACTGATCCAAGCTGTTCCGTTCCAGAATTGGAACCCGATCTGACTGATCTCCGGGTTCAGCGTCGATTCCATTCCCCCCTGCGTCGGATCGCCGTCGCTGGGGCGCTGGATGCGCTCGAACAGTCCCGTGTGTGAGTTCGCGTCGCCCACGGGCGTCGTACCGATCGAGACTTCGCTGAGGCCGCCAACCGGACCGCGCGACTGATGCTGTGTTTCGAAATCGTCCGCGCTCTCCTGCGACGGCGTCGGCACTCCCGGCTCCGTCGTGGTCAGAGTCAAACGGTCGCAGCCGAGGTCGGTCTGGCTTCCAGCGGAGACGCCCTGGAAAAACGTCGTCGTGTCGGTCGCGATGGCCGTGATCCTGGCGCCGCGCAGGACGCGTGTGATTTCGCGCTCAGTCCGGTCTGTGGCGTCCTGATCGGCCATACGCGCCGTGTGCGCCCGCTGAAGCCGGCTCGCCGCTTGAAACGCAAAGGCCAGCGCCATTCCCAGAATCGCCGCGATCGTCAGCGCCAGCAGCAGCTCGATCAGCGTTAGGCCGGATTGAAAGCGTCGCCGATTGGTAACTTCAGTGTTCGTGGACATCGGATCGCATTCAGAAGCCAGGCGAATGAATTCGCGGCTAGAAGTGCACGACGCCCAGAGGGCGCCCGACCTTCGTGGACCCCAGAAAATAAACGCAGTCGGCACAATCTGGAGTGCCCGGAGGGGCACATCGTGCACTTCTAGGCGCGATTTCAATCGCCGGCTTCCTGCGCCCGCCTGCATTCGTTTCTTGCGATCGTTCATGGCGTTTGCGTCGTCGTCGTTGTGGTCGTGGCGGGCGGGACGTACACGAATTCGGTGATCGCCTGCGATTCTTTCGCCCTGGCCGCCGTGACGGTCAATTGGTCGACATTCGCCGTGCTGACCGTTTGGATCTCCATGGTCCAGGAGACATCTGGATAACCGCGATCCGTGAAATCGCCGTTCGTACCGTAGGTGTTCGGATCGCCGTTGACGCGGATGTCCTCGACCTTTTCCGAGGCCAGACGCTGGAGCAGGTCGGCGTCACGCGCCTTGACATCGGCCGCCGTCAGGGCGCGAATGCCGCCGAAGACGCCGGTGATCGCGATGGCGACGATCATCGTCGTGATGATCACTTCGACCAGCGTAAAACCTGATTTCGCCAATCTCTTAACCACGCTGCTGCAATTCTCCCGCCTGCCATCGGTCCTGAGTCGTATCCGGAAGCGCCTCGCCGAGCCAGCGCGTCTCGCTCTTGTCCGTCATCAGGAGCGATTTTTGCAGCGATCCTTCGGTGAACTGAAGGCCGCCGCTATCCGAGGTCCCGTCCGGATAAACGGTCCATTTCCAGCCGTCCCCGCTCACCGTCTGACCGTTGAGCTGAGCCGCCTCGATCTGGATGCCGTCGATTAGATCCACCTGCCGGACCGACTGCACTTCGCCGGTCGTGGGCGTGCGCTCCATGATTAGCGACGAGCCGCTGACGCGGATGGTCACGGGGGTCTTGGCCGTCAGCGCTTCGTTTCGAGCCTGAATGGGAAGACGGGCGATTGAGGCCTCCACCACCGCAAGCTCTCGGGAGCGTTTGACGGCGGCGAGATTGGGAACGACCAGACCGACGAAGAGCATCAGGACCACCAGAACGATGCAAAGCTCGATCAGTGTAAATCCCGCCGCGGTCCGCCGCCGTGCGCCGATCGTTTGCCAACGCTTGCTAATCATCGCTGGTGATATCAGCTGCGTCGCCGTCGCCTCCCGGCTGGTTGTCCGCTCCATAGGAGGTAATCAGGAAGTCCTGGCCATCCGGACCGGGGGATTGATAGATATACTCGCTTTGCCATGGATCGGTGGGAAGCGCCTTGGTGGTGTAGGGGCCTTTCCAGTTGCGCGCGGCGCTCGGCTTGGTGACAAGCGCCTGCAAGCCTTCCTCGGTCGATGGGTACCCGTCGTTGTCCAGGCGATACTGCTGTAGCAGGCTGCTCAGCGTCGAAATGTCGCTGGAAGCCGAGGCTCGCTTGGCGTCGCTGGTGCGGCTGACGAGACGCGGGACGATGAGCGC
>NZ_JBDSQY010000081.1:0-2769 GCF_039929585.1 Capsulimonas sp. | reverse complement strand
GGAGGATCTGGAGAGCGCCCATGGGACGCGCCTGAACGGCCGGCGTGTACCACCGGGCCAGCGCGCGATTCTTGCGAACGGCGACATCGTCGCCATCGGAACGCGCGAACTTCGATTCGCGGGGGGCGCGTCGTGATCGTTCTCCTGGGATTGATGCGCTTCGTGTTTCTCGGATTGCTGCTTCTTGTCGTGCTTTATACGCTGAACCTGGCCCGGAAATATATGGACTGAACGGCATACCATACTTTTCAATTGTTTTGATATAAAAGATAATGGGTACAGTCGTTGGACGAAGGCCCCTCTCTGGAAATGATATGCACGACCTACAAGTAATCGTCGAGCGGCGGTGGAAAAGTCATCCCTGCAATGTCCATGAAGCGCGCGCCGCCACCAGGGCTTTCGTGGATGATTACGCCGCCGACCTCACGGACCTCATCGAGCTCGCCATTGGCGAAGCTTGCGCCAACGCGGTGGAGCATGGCTCTCCGCAAGGGGAAGAGAACTTTTTCGTCCTGCGCTGTTTGATTGCCGTCCAAACTCATCAGCTGATTTTTGAAGTGCTGGACGAAGGCACCGAATTTTCTCTCAAAGAGAACACGCCGGAAAAGATGCCCGATCTGACCGCCGAGGGCGGGCGCGGACTGTTTCTGATCCGCTCGATCATGGACAATGTCGCGCTAGAGGCGTCCGGCGACGGCCTGACGGTCCGTATGATCAAAGCTTTTGTTCCGGCGGACTAGATTTTGTGACAAACCTTTGTTCGATTTGTGCTATAATAACACATCATGGTAGCAAGAATTCCGAGTTTGGAGGAGAAGCTCAAAGGCCTCCCGACTCAGCCAGGATGTTATCTCTATAAAGACGCCGCCGGAGAGATCATCTACGTCGGCAAAGCGATCAACCTTCGTAATCGCGTGCGCTCCTACTTTCAAAAGAGCGCCAAACACTCCCCCAAAACGCGCAAGCTAATCTCCCGCACCGTGGACCTCGACTATGTGGTCGTGGACAGCGAGCTGGAAGCGCTGATCCTTGAGTGCAATCTCATCAAGGAGCACCGGCCGCACTACAACATCCGGCTGCGCGACGACAAGCAATATCCCTATCTCATTCTCACGACCAACGAGCCGTTCCCACGGCTGCTCGTGACCCGGCGGGTTAAGAAGGACGGCGCCAAGTATTTTGGCCCCTTCACCAATTCCCGCGCTGTTTGGGACAGCCTGCGTCTGATCTATCGCCTATTCCCACTCGTCACCTGCCGCAAGCGCTGGGATAACAAGCCCGTGCAGCGCCCCTGCCTCTACCACCACATGGGCCGCTGTCCGCACGCGCCCTGCGCGGGCCTGGGCAACGCGGAGGAGTACCGCAAGATGGTGGATGATGTGGCGCTGTTTCTGGACGGCAAACAAGAAAAGCTCGTCCAGCAGTTACGCGCCGAGATGGAAGAGGCGTCCGAGGATCTCCAGTTCGAACGCGCCGCGCGCCTGCGCGATCAGATCGCGGCGGTCGAGACCCTGATCGAGCGCCAGAAGGTCGTGTCCACCAACGCCGCCGACCAGGATGTCGTCGCGATCGTCAACGAGCATGGCGAATCGGCCGTCCAAATGTTCTTCATTCGCAATGGCAAATTAATCGGCCAGGAGCACTTCCTCTTGGAAGGTCTGGAAGATGAGGAGGGCGTGGAGAACGCCACCGGCGAATTCCTGAAACAGTACTACCAGGACGCGGCGTATGTCCCGGCCGAGATCATCCTGCCGACGCACGTTGAGGAAACGGTGATTATCGAGCAGTGGCTGCGCCAGAAGAAGGGGACCAAGGTCACGCTGACCGTTCCCGAGCGTGGCGGCAAGCGTCAGCTTCTGGACATGGCCATCGGCAACGCCAAGCTCGCCCTCGAACAGATGCGCACGAACACCCTGACCGAGTACGATCGGACGATGGGCGCCCTCATGGAATTGCAAGACGCTCTCGGCCTGGATACGCCATTAGAGCGCATTGAGGCTTACGATATCTCGACGATTCAGGGCAGCTTTTCGGTCGGCGGCATGGTGGTCTTCGAAGAGGGCAAGCCCGCGAAGTCCGAGTATCGCCGTTTCAAGATCCAGAAGCCGACCAACACGGGCGAGCCGAACGACTTCGCCATGATGCGTGAAGTACTGACGCGCCGTCTCAAAGAAGCGAAGTCCGGCAATCCTAAGTTCAGCAAGCTCCCGGACCTGATGCTGATCGACGGCGGCAAAGGCCAGCTGGGCGTCGCGGTCTCGGTCGCCAAGGAGATGGACATGGAGATCAATATGATCGGCCTCGCCAAGCAATTCGAGCTGGTTTACCAGCCCGGCCAGGCGCAGCCGCTCGCGCTCCCAAAAAACTCCCAGGCGCTCTTCTTACTCCAGCGCATCCGCGACGAAGTGCACCGCTACAGCGTCACCTACCACCGAACCCTGCGCGGCAAGAACGCGACCCTCTCTGTACTGGACACCATCCCCGGCATCGGCCTGACGCGCCGCCGCGAACTGCTCAAGTTCTTCGGCAGCGTCGAACGGATGAAAAACGCGTCTGTGGAACAACTCGCCGCCGCCCCGGCGATGAACAAGCGATTGGCGGCGACGATCCATAAGATGCTGCATGGGAATGCGGGGTAGAGGTTGAACTTGCCCCCGGCTCTTGGCGTGTCCTCCGTTTCCACACTCCTGGCCTTTCGTGTTACACCAACCTCCTGCCTTCGGCCGACCCTGAGTAACCCACCCCGGCGCTTCGCGCCACCCCTCCCTT
>NZ_JBDSQY010000080.1:0-7471 GCF_039929585.1 Capsulimonas sp. | reverse complement strand
CCTCTCAAACTGTCTTGACAAATGGGACCACTATAGTATTATCTTCGTTCTCAATCTGCTTCACCACTGAGAGACGATTGCTGTGGCGCGAAGGGATAGTATATCGTACATGCCATAAATGAACTAGCTCATTGCCGAGATTAAGCAGAGCAGGACGTTGTACTATTCTTATTCCTTCATGTGTTTGAGAATGACCTCTACTACTTGCTGCTGGCCCTCGTCGCTAAACGTCGGGAAGGCTTTGGCGACGAACTCACGAACCGATTGCTCGTCGCCGTGGACCGGAGACGGGATAGAGGGGGAGATCGGATCGTACCCGCCGAGTTTCAGCGTCTCGTTCATGTCCCAGCCGAACGTCTCCGCAACCTTGATGAGTGTCTGGTGGTTGACGGTCACGCCGCTGACGATCGTGTAAATCGTGATGTGGTTCAGGCGAGTACTGGCGCCGGCCATGCGCAGCGACTGGTACGGCCGGTCGGACTCATCCCACCCGATCTCGTACCGCAACTTACGCGCAAGCTCCTGGTTCGGCCCGCTGATGGGGGTAAAGACCGCCGGTTTGTTCACTCGTCGCCGTTGAGTCATTGGGATCTCTCTTCGTCTCTGATTTTGCAAGCATTCTAGCATATAATCATCGCTCCGTGAGCAAGTGCGAAAACGCCTTTCCGGTTATGACGACACCACTTAACGCGTGAAATCTGCAAGATTTGTAGAGAATGAACGAAGAAGAAACTCCAGACATCGACGTTCAAAACTCAGTTGAAACTTTAATCAGATGCTTTAAATTTTGCAAGGAAGTCAGGACACGATGCGAAAAAATCACAATGACGTCATTTTTGAAGAATGGTTCGCGGGAGTCTGCTTCGCCATCGCCATTTTTTGCGGCGCCATGATCGTAACCTATGCAACCCACTATATTGGTTCGTTTCTGATCACCCTCGTGTCTCTGCCCCTGCTGACATCCCCGAGGTCGCAGACGCTCCGAAATATCGGCGCCGGGGCGATTCTCGGGGTTGCCGTGATATTTCTCTTTGGCGTTGTCGCTGTATGGGAGGCGCATCCTTGAACGTGAAACAGTACGCCGCTTCTGGGAAAGTCGAGGTCATCATGCGAGAGAATAATAAAGTGACAAGCTTTGACGAGTTTTTCGCGAACAGCAGCTTTGGGATCGCCTGCTTCTGCGTCTCCATCGTCCTATCAATGCAGACGTTTTACATAAGCTCCGTTTTTGTCGCTCCCATGTGCATGGCGATCTTCTTGGTTTCAAGATCGGAGCTTCTGAGATGCGGCGCGAGCGGGTTCTTGCTGCCGGTCGGCGCGCTGGCGCTCGCCCGTCTCATTTCTGCTCCAATACATTGGTGACAACATGACTATCTGAAGTGAAATGGTGCTGGATCTTCCTCCATGGGTTTGACGACTAACTCGCAAATCCTCTTCTGCTCACCCAAATCCCTCTCACCCCGGCGAACAGCCACCGGAAATATCCTGAAACTCCCTGTTGACAGGAACTATACATATAGTGTATAGTGTTTTTATGAACAACGCTCTTACCCTTCTTGGCCTGATCGGCTCCGGGTCGGGCTATGGCTATGACCTGAAGCAAAACTACGATCATTATTTCAACCTGGCGAAGCCGCTGGCGTTTGGACAGGTGTACGCGATCCTGTCGCGGATGATCCGAGACGGTTATATCCAGTCCTCCGGCGAGGAAACGGGTGGCGGGCCGGATCGCAAGAAGTACGAAATCACTCCCGAGGGGCGCAAGCGCCTGGAGGAATGGATGGTAACGCCCGAGATCCCTTCGGAAACGCTCCAAACGGACGTATTCGCGAAAACCATCATCGCCTTGCTGATCGAACGGGACACCGAGGAGCTGCTCGATATCCAGCGGCGCAAACACCTGGAGCGGATGCGGCAGTTGACGAAGCAAAAACAGACGGCCGATGTCGTCCATATTCTGCTCTGCGATTACGCCCTCTCCCACATCGAAGCGGATCTGCGCTGGATGGAGCTCACCAGCGCCCGTTTGAATGAACTGAGAAAAGAGATCAAGTCATGAGCATCCCCATGCTACAGGCGTTGGATATTAAAAAGTCGTTCGGAAAAAGCGAAGCCCTGCGCGGTCTGAACTTCGAGGTGGAGAAGGGCGAAGTGGTCGCGGTTATGGGACCGAGCGGATCGGGCAAGTCCACCCTGCTGCACTGTCTCGCGGGCATACTCGCTCCAGACTCAGGCCAGGTGCTGCTGTCGGGCGTCGAGATTCAGAACCTGAATGAGGAGCGCCGCAGCGAACTCCGGCGGACACAGTTTGGGTTCGTCTTCCAGTTCGGACAATTGCTTCCCGAACTGACCGCGCTGGACAACGTCTCGATTCCCTTATTGCTTGGCAAAGTCAAGCGTAAGGATGCGGAAGGACGCGCGCGAATTTGGCTGGAGCGACTGGGCCTTGCGGGCATGGAAGACAAGCTGCCGTCGGAGCTTTCCGGAGGTCAGGCGCAGCGGGTCGCCATCGCCCGAGCGATGGTGACGCATCCCCAGGTGCTGTTCGCCGACGAACCGACGGGATCCCTCGATTCGCTCGCGGCGGAAAACGTCATGAATATGATGCTGGAATCCGTGCGCAGCGAAGGGACGACCGTGATCATCATCACACACGACGCCCGAACCGCCGCCTACGCCGATCGAGATGTGATCGTTCGCGATGGACGGATCTCGGGAGCCATGATGGGGAGCGGCAAGTAACTATCCGCCGTCGACAAAAAACCGCGTAATCGACTGACTATATCAATAGCGACAATAGCAATTTAGATAATATTGCGAATGTGCGAAAGAAATCAACAATGAACGCATTTCTGCTTCGGCTCGCCCTGCGCGGCAGCCGGGGATCCTTAGGACGACTGCTGGGTATGGTCGCCGGCCTTGCCGTCGGAACCGCGCTGATCGTTTTGCTGATCGGCGTTTACGTCGGCATTCAGCGGCGCGATGCGCGCGGCTCCTGGCTGACCAACCAGCAGGGCAAACGTCTGAACGCCGATGACAAAACCCAGATGGATCCCACGACGGTCTTCGTGGATCAATGGCGCGAATTTTTTCAGAAACAGACGATCACACGGATCGATATCGCGGCGTCGCCAGGCAGCCAAGTCCGCGTTCCCGGGCTTCCACGCCCCCCGCGTCCAGGCGAGTATTTTGTCTCTCCTGGCTTGGACCGGCTGATCAAAGTCACGCCGCCAGACCAACTCGGCGACCGGTTCGGCAAAACCCAGGCGGGCTTGATCGATCCCAGCGCACTCGGCAATTCGAGTTCGCTGACCGTAGTCGTGGGACAGGATCTGGCGGCGATGCGCAAAGACAGCAACAAGCAATTGGTGCGGACGTTTGACCGCAGTCCGACACCAGCGTCGCAACTCTATAAAACGGTGATTGTGATTGGCGTAATCGCGATGGGGCTGCCCATTATTGTCTTGATGGGGATCGTCAGCCAGCTGGGCGCCGCCGCGCGGAATGAACGCTTCGCGACGCTGCGATTGATCGGCGCCGCGCCGCGCCAGATTGGGGGAATCGTCGGGATGGAAACGCTGGCGGTCAGCGCCCTCGGAGCGATTTTGGGGGTATTCCTTGCCGCGATCATCCTTCCATGGGCAGCAGCGATCTCCATCGCCAACGAGACTTTTCTGCCTACCGATCTGGCGCTGTCCCCTCGGGTTCTCTTGGGAATCATCGCTGCGATCACGACGATCTCGACCCTCGCGGCGATCCAAGGCGTGCTCCGCCTGGGCATCTCACCGCTTGGCGCGTCACGGCAGTTCAAGGAGCGCACACCGTCGGTGATCCGGCTCATCCCGCTTGCCGTTGGATTGGGCCTGATGGCCCTCATACATGGAAACGCCCAGGCAAGCAACGGCCCCATGTTGCTCATTGCGGGGTTTCTCTGTTCGGCCTTCGGGGTCATCTCGGCCGGCCCGTGGCTGACATTCCAGGCGAGCCGCGTTCTGGCGCGGCGTGCGCAATCCCCCGCCGGCTTGATCGCGGCTAAGCGCATTTTGAGCGCGCCGGCGGCCACTTTCCGTGCGGCGAGCGGATTGGTGCTGGCGATCTTCGTCGTCAGCTTCTTTTTCGGCGCCATGAGCGCAATCGTAGATAAAGAAGTCGTATACAAGCCCGGCATACTTCCGAAAGACGCGCTGGCCGCCACGTTGTTCACCTGGCCCATGTCGAAAGCGGATCTGCAGGGCCTTGTTGGCGACCTGCGACGCGTACAAGGCGTGACCGACGTGGCGGTAGTGTATCGTTTCGAAGATAATGACAATCGCATTGAGGTGACGCCGTGCTCGAACACCAAGGCGCTGGGACTTCCGCCGTGCGCCGCAAATGTCCGCTACACGAGCTTCGATGCGGATACCTTTGTCTTCAATCTGCCTACGAAGCTTGTCACGACAGAACCGGCCGAGATATCGTCTGCGCAGGCGGCGCTAATGAAACCACTCTTCGTCATCGCGCTCACCAACGGCGCTGGAGATACCATCGAGCGCGCTCGAACGGTCATGGAGCAGGAGGCCCACAGCGATATGCCGCCCTTTACGCGGCCCGAACTCGGTGGAGATGGAAATCGGGCTCTGAGGGAATTGTCATATCTCGCTTACATCGGCGCATTTCTGAGCATCTTCATCTCCGGATGCAGCCTGGCGGTGGCGGCCGCAATCGCCATGGTCGACCGGCGGCGGGTCTTTGGCCTGCTGCGGCTGTCGGGAATGCCGGTGGGCGACTTGCGTAAGATCGTCGCCTTCGAAGCGGCCGCCCCTCTCGCCTCGGTTACGCTCTTTTCCGCCGGCCTTGGCTACCTCGTCGCGGAACTGCTCGTCACAGCCTACAGCGCGACGTATCACGTGAAAGCACCCGACCCCGCCTACTACATCGTCATTGGGATCGGCCTGGCGTTCGCCGCCGCCGTGATCGGGTCCACGCTGCAAATGATCCGAACGACCACCGGCGTAACATCCACCCGGTTCGAATGACATTGACCATGTCGCAAAACAATAGAAAGAATTTCCATCAATGAAACATCACGCAAATTATTGCCGCAGCGCGGCGCTCGTCCTCACAGGCGGCGCCGTCATGATATCCCAATTGCCGGCCAAGGCTCATGCGGTCGACAATCCTCTGGCCAGCGCACGCACCATCCAAGTCGATGCAACATTGAGCGTGACGATGGGACATCAAACGGAAGTAGGGGGGGAAATGCACCATACCGACTATTTCCCATCGACGCGCATCCAAGTGTGCATCAAAATTCCAGACAAAGTCAAAACGGTTATGTGGGATTACAACTCGGACGCCGTCAAGCAAGGTCCAAGCGGCGTCTACGCCGTCGATGGCAAAAAAGAGTACATTTACAATGGGTTCTCTCATCATGCCGCCACGAGGCGCGTTACCGATGACAAGCTGTCGAATGAGATGCGCATGTGCTCAGGCGCCAATCTAATCCTGGAGCAAAGCTCGCTTGCCAAATTCGCTAAACGCGGTCAGCGAATAATCACTCAGACGACGCTGGACGGACGTCCGGCGATCCTGCGCACGGACATTTTGACCGCAATGGACGACGGAAGCGGCGGTTTCACCGTTGCGCAGGAAGAGATATGGTTCGACGCCGCGACAAAGCTACCCATTCGCGATCGAATCTCGGATCTATCTCACGGGAAATTGGAGCCCGGCATGCAACTGGATTTTTCCAACTGGGTACTTAATAAGCCAATCGCCGCCACACAACTTGCTTTTTCTGTTCCTAAGGCGGACAAGCAAATGATCGCGACACTCACCCGGCCGCCAGTCGGATCAATGGCGCCGGACTTTGAGGCCGTCACGCCCGACGGCAAGACAGTCCATCTCTCCGATTACAAAGGCAAGGTCGTTGTGCTCGATTTCTGGGCGACGTGGTGCGGCCCCTGTCAAATAGCGATGCCGCACCTCGAGGGCGTCTCCCAGCAGCTAAATGGCCAAAATGTTCAGGTGCTGGCCGTCTGCGTTATGGACAAGCAAGACGCCTACGACCAGTGGCGAACGAAGAATATCGGCGCGAAGTATCACTTCCCAGTGGTTTTTGACACGGCGAAGCAAGCCGTCGATCGATTCCACCTGGGCAGTATTCCTCAGCAATTCGTCATCGGCGCCGACGGACGTATTGTCTATTCAAAATTGGGCTTTGATGCGGGAGACCACGCTCTGGAAGCGTCTCTGCGAACGCGTGGCCTAAACGTCACCGATGTGGTGGACTGACGGAAACAAAGGGTCAAGCAGCGCGTGCATATTCCTTCTCGCGCACGCTGAGGAAGGCGGCGACGCACTCGGGGTCCCATTGCTGGCCCGCGCCGCGGCGCAGGATTTCCATCGCGTGCGCGGGGTCCATGCCCTTGCGATAGGGGCGGTCGGTGGTCATGGCGCTGTAAGCGTCGGCCACCGCCATCACGCGCGCCATGGGGGGAATGTCCTGACCGGCGAGGCCTGCGGGATAGCCGCTGCCGTCCCAGCACTCATGGTGGTAGCGCACGGCGTCGAGAGTCGGATGCAGGGCAGGGACGGCGCCGACGATCACGGCGCCAAGAGTCGGATGCTCCTTGATCGCGTTGACCTCTTCTGCGGTCAGAGCGCCGGGCTTGCGCAGGATGGAGTCCGGCACGCCGATCTTGCCGACGTCGTGCAGCAAGGCGGCCGTTCGCAGAATGTGCTTGTCCTGAGACGACCATCCCAGGCGCTCCGCGATCTCCAGGCAGTAAACCATCACATCTTCCGAATGATGGCGGGTATAGCGGTCTTTGTTGTCCACGGCGCTGACCAGACCGTAGATCATCGCGAACCCCTCGACGGATTCGGCGATTGACGCGCGCAGCAGATCGACCCCGTTGTCGCGGCCGCCGCTTTTCACTCGGTGAAGCCGCTCGATCGCCAGCTCCAGCGCCAGCACGCGCGTGGCGGCCTCTTCGGGGAAGAGGGCGACGCCGGTGGAAACACTGAGCGGGACGGCGCTTTCGGATCCTTTGGGGTGATAGCTAATGCGCTCCAGCAGACACGTCAGACGTTTCTGAAGCGACGCAACATCTTCGGCGCATGCTCCGGGCATCAGGAGCACGAACTCGTCACCGCCGAACCGAGCCATGCAGTCGTAGGAGCGGCATGAGGCGCGCAGGGCGCCGGCAACGCGGATCAGGAGTTCATCGCCGACTTGATAACCGTACACTTCGTTGAAAAATCGGAAGTTGTCCAGGTCGATCACGATCGCAGCGAGGGAGTAGCCGCCGGTCAGCGCATACGCCGCCTCGTCGTCAAATCGTTTCTGGAAGGCGCGATGGTTGAGCAGGCCCGTCAGCGGGTCCAGATCCTGACGCGCGAGCGCGTCCGCCAGCATCATCTCGCGCTCTTCTTCCATCGCACGGCGCTCACTGATGTCCTGTATGGTCCCTTCGTAAAACAGGATTCG
>NZ_JBDSQY010000079.1:0-3784 GCF_039929585.1 Capsulimonas sp. | reverse complement strand
GCCGCCACGCTCTGGATCGACGCCGAGACTTGCTCCGCCGATGCGCTCATCTCTTCCGCAGCCGCCGAGCTCTCCTCCACCACCGCCGCAACTCCATCGATCTCCGCGCTGATCCGGTTCGATTCCGCGCTCATCTGCCGCGTCGCCTCATCGATTCCCGCGATCCGAGACGCCACCGACGCCGCGTGACGAGCGATCTCTGCAAGCGCATTCTCGACTTCACCCGCTAAGCTCACGCCCGTCGCCGCCTCGGTCCGACCCTTCGCTGTCGCCGCTGAGGCCGCCTGCGTGCGCTCCTGCACCGTCGCGATCATCGAGGTGATCTCACGAGTCGCCACCGCCGAACGTTCCGCCAGCTTGCGCACTTCCTCCGCGACCACCGCGAACCCACGGCCCGACTCCCCGGCCCGCGCCGCTTCGATCGCCGCGTTCAGAGCAAGCAGGTTCGTCTGCTCCGCGATCTGATTGATCGTCTCAACAATCGACCCGATCGTGCGAGCCGACTCGCTGAGCATCGACATGGTCTCGGCGCTGGCGTCAATCGTCTGCTCGATGGATCGAATACTCTGGATCGACCGGGCGACTGTACCCGCGCCCCGCTCGGCCGCTCCAGCGGCGTCACTGGCGGCGGCGCTGGCTTCCCCGGCGCCGTGGACGACACTATCGATGGAGCTGGTGAGGTTCTTGATGCGCTCGCGGCTGCTGGCCAGCGACACGGCCTGGCTGGCGGCCCCCTGGGCGACTTCACTGGCGCCGCGGGCCGACTGCTCGCTGGCGCTGGACACTTCGCCCATCGTCGCGCTAATCTCTTCCGAGCCGGCCCCCACCTGCTGGGCTGCGCTGACGACCGAAACCGACGATTGCGACACGCGATCCGCCGCCGACTGAAGCTGGCCGACGACACCCGTCAGCGATGCCTGTGACCGTGTGAAGGAATAAATCGTTTCCTGTACCGTCCCAAGGATTTCGTTAAACGTTTCCGTGACTTTCCCGATCTCGTCGCGTGATTTGACTTCAATCGGCTTCGTTTGCGGCTCCACGCGAACGGTCAGATCGCCGGTTTCCAGAGCGCCGATGGCCTTGTTCAGATTGGCGATACAGACGGTCCGTAAAGTGTTGTAGCCTTCGGAGACAAGCCGCAAAGGATGCACGATCTGGCGAGTGATGATTGAGGCAAACACGACTCCGAGGATCAAGGAGGAGAGCAGGAGGAAGCCCATGAGCCACACGCCGCTGTGATAGGCGTCGCTGGAGCTCTTATGGTAAGCCGCGCTGTGTCCTTTATTCCACTCGATCATATCATTGACCACGGCGGCCATATCAAGGAAGATTTGCTTCATTTCGTTGTTCATCAGCAAAGCGCCTTGATCCGTTTGATTGCGGCGGCTGAGGGCCAGAAACTTTTCCTGATAGCCTAAATAACTATTCCATTTGTTCTGGAGATCCAGGGCATTCTGTCGATCCACCGGATCTATCACCGTATCGGCGTATGCCTTGATCGCTCCGCTGGCTTTGTCGATGGATGCGCTGATCGACGTCTCCACCTCACGCTTCTCAGCGTCATTTTTCGTCAGAAGGTGGCGGTATTGCAGCACTCGAACCTGACGCGTCTCGCCGGCGGCGATGCTGAGATTTTGAAGACCGATGACGGAATCAGAAACGATCAGGCCGGAGATACGGTCTTGAGCCGCCATCTGACGGACAGCAATCCCCGTCAGCGCGGCCGAGAGCATCAAGCAGAAACCAAAACCGACCGCAAGCTTGTAAGCGATCTTCAAATTAGTGAACATGGACATCCTTTTCGAATGCAGATTGGCGACAGTCGTCGCGCAAAACATCAATTACTGCATGAGTGCAATCTTGTTATCTGCTGACATTGTCGGGATCGACCATCTACAGCGTCATAGGCGAATCGGCATATTCTGGGATATTTACAAAATAAAAAAGGCGCCCGCCGTTTGGCGGGCGCCCTCGCGCTGGAAGAAATTAGATGTGACAGCTTGCCAGACCGCGCTTCTCAAGGTACTGCTGATGGTAATCCTCGGCAATATAGAATGTCTGCGCCGGGACGATCGCCGTGACAATCGGCTTGGGGAAGGTTCCCGCCGCTTCCAGCTTCGCCTTCGTCGCTTCGGCCTGCTGCTGCTGCTCCGGCGAATGGTAGAAGATCGCCGAACGATACTGCGCGCCGACATCCGGCCCCTGCCGATTCAAGGTCGTCGGGTTATGGTTGCCGAAGAAGACAGCCAGCAGCTCTTCGTAGGTGACCTGCGCCGGGTCGAACTCGACCTGCACCACTTCCGCGTGTCCCGTCGTATCCGTGCACACTTCTTTGTAGGTCGGGTTTTCCGTTTGTCCGCCCTCATATCCCACAGCCGTCGCGGTGACGCCCGGCGTCTGCCGGAACGCCGCTTCGACACCCCAAAAACATCCCGCTCCAAATGTCGCGATCGCCATAATATCCCTCTCTTTCGCCGACGCTCATACGCGCCGGCGTTTTATGCCTAAACTCTACGTGAGAATTCGATCTCCGTCCGTCATTGATAACGTTTGATACCCCCGGTTTGGTTCCATCACGCAGGTATACTACGAGTACTTATGATGAGCGAAAATCCCCTTGCCTCTTCCCTGACCGCGCTGCGCGCCGCGATCGCCGACGCCGGACAGGGACTGATCGAGCGCGAAGCCCTGGTCGAATCCATCGCGCTGGCCGCCGTGGCCGGCGAGCATGTGCTGGTGATCGGCCCTCCGGGCGCCGCCAAGAGCGAGGCGGTCCGCCGGATCTCCCGCGCCATCGGCGGTCATTACTTCGAGTATCTGCTGGGACGCTTCACCGAGCCCAGCGAGATTTTCGGGCCCGTCGATCTGCGCCGCCTGCGCGAGGGGTTCGTGGAGACGGAAACGACGGGGATGCTTCCCGAAGCCGAGATCGCCTTTCTGGACGAAGTGTTTCTGGGATCGACGGCGATCCTTAACACCCTGCTCGGCATTCTGAACGAGCGCGTCTTCCGGCGCGGGCATACGCAGGCTGCGTGCCCCTTGCGTCTCTGTGTCGGCGCATCCAACGGGCTGCCCGACGACGACACGCTCGCCGCTTTTGCGGACCGGTTCCTCGTGCGCGTCTTCCTCGATCCACTTCCCGACACCCGTCTCGAAGAACTGCTGGAAGGGGGCTGGGCGCTGGGGAACTCGACCGTACAGACCACCGCATCGATCGCCGACCTGGATGCGCTTGCTGCGGCGGCGCGCCAGATGGACATGGCGCCGATCCGCCCGTTCCTCGCGCACGCTCTGCGGCTCCTGCGCGCCGCCGGCATCCCCCTCTCGGATCGCCGCGCCGTGAAGACGCAAAAGCTCGTCGCTGCCGCCGCCGTGGTCGCGGGACGCACACAGCCGACTGAAGCGGACCTCTGGCCGATCGTCCTTGCGACGCCGACCGCCGAGACACAAGAGCTCGCCCGCCAAACCCTGCGTGAAATCCTGGACAAGTCTGAGAACGCCATGCTGAAAACCGCCGCCGAAGCCGCATCGCTCGGTCCTCTCGCCCGCGCCGCGCGCCTGGTCGAGGCTGGCCGCCGCGTCCTCGCCGAGCGCCCCGACCCCAGCGACGCTCGCGCCGCCGAGCGCCGACGCCTTGCTTTGGAGGGAGTCGCACGGGAAATCGACGCCGGCTTCGCGCGCGAAGCGCTGCCGCCGGATCTGATCGGGGTACGTGCGGAGATCGTGGCCACATTATCGACCAATGCGCCAAACATATCAGAACGCGAGTAGTGGGTTAGTTTGA
>NZ_JBDSQY010000078.1:0-62922 GCF_039929585.1 Capsulimonas sp. | reverse complement strand
AATCAGCATCGGCGCACATCCCGTCGCGCTGGGGACCTGGCCGGCGGGAACGTCTTTGACCACGCGGACGCGGACGTCGCAGTGCATTTCGCGCCAGGCCATGCGGCTGCCCATTTCCGTCTTTTCTTCCACGCTGTTGACGAAGGTGATGACGGCTTTGTAATCGCCCGCCGTCAGCGAGGTCGCGGAGACGGAGAAACCGAGGAACTGTGTGGCGCCCGGCTCGATCCAGAGCGGCTGAAATTCGCCCGGATAGGTCAGCCAGGACGGTGATGCGGCGGCCTTGTCGATCCGAATGCGCTCGGAACCGATATTTCGGACCCCGATATGCAGCACACCCTTTTGTCCATACCGAACTAAGCCGGGGTCGGGTTCCTGCGTGCAGGCGATCCCCCCGCCATCGGGCGCGGCGCCCGAAGGCGGAAGAGGCGGCGGCGCGGGCTGTGAGGCGAACGGCGGCGGGGCGGAGTCGGGAGCGACGCTGGGCAAGCGTTCGGCGAGCGGCGGCGGAGCCGCCGCTGCGGTCGCGATCCCCTTTACGGCGACTGGAACCGCGATCATCTGCTCGTGCCATGTGGCGCCGGACTTCGGTGCGGCGGCCTGCATGCCGCTATTGGATCGGATTTGAATATTCGCCCGGTAATCTCCCGGCTGGAGCCGCGCGCCCGAAAGCGTGAAGACCAGATCGATTTCATCGTCTGGCGCCAGCACGAACGGCGTGAAGCGTGTATGGTAATTGAGCCAGACGGCGTCCGAACCGACGGCTTCGATATGCAGTGGCGTGTCGCCCTCATTCCAGATGGTGAGCACGACCGACGTGCCGGCGCCCGCGTTGATCACCGCAGTGGTGGGAGTGACCATGCAGACGATCTTTGCGCCGAGACGCCGGCCCTCCGCAGGCAGGCCCGCCGCGCCGAACCCCAGCAGGCCGGCCATACGGGTAATGGCGTCGAGCTTGTAGCGCAGTTCATCTGGAGTGGCGGTGGTCGCCTGCATCTCCGTCAGATTGCGCATCAGGCGCGTGCGCGCCTCCGCTCCGGCTTCATCATCGGGGGAACGCTCGGGCAGAAATTCTTTGTAAATTTCGCAAAGTGCGTAGTAATCGGCGCGGGCGGTCGCGGCGCCGTTTGGCCCAAGCAGGGACGGCGGGGCGTAACGCGTGCCGGAGGCGCCCCGGCTTGTCCCGAAATCCGTCAGGTAACTCGCGCCGTCGCTGCCAATGACGATATTTTCGGGAGAGATCGAACCGTGGGGCGCGCCCATGCGATGGGCGTAGTCGAGGGTGTCGAGGACTGGATCCAGCAGGCCGCGCAGGCGGTCAAACGAGCGGTCCACGCCGCCGGCGAGTGTCGCGCGCAGGCTGTGGCCGGGAATCCAGTCTCGGATGGTATAAAGAGCGTCCGCGTCGATCAGCCAGCGGCGTGCGGGGGCGATGCGGGGGTGGCGCAGGCCAAGCGCCTGCGTCGCGCGTGTCTTGCCAAGCTCGCCCGTGCGGCGCTTAATCAGCACCTGACGGTCGCCGCCTGCATCGCGCGCCCTCCAGCTGACGATTCCCGGACCGGTCGCGATAACTTCAGCGACGTCCTCAAACTGCGAGAGCACCCGATCCATGATCTTTTTAGTATACCCGTCCCGAAGGCGCGGCGCTCTTAACGAAGCGGGCGCTTTTTGTTCCATCCATCCCATTTGGGGCGATATCATTCCGTCTATCCCCATTGGTCCCACAATCTTTCGTTTATGGGACCAGTATGGTAATGGAGCCAATTAATTTTATGGATTCGTCATTTGCCGACAGGAATATCCCCCTGCGCCGCAGAACTTCCCCGCAGCCACCCCACTTAAGGTAACGCCATTGACGCCACTTAACACTTCACACTTCTTCCGTCCACTCACGATCGCTTTGCTCCTTGCGCCGTGTGTCTGCTTCATCCCATCGGCCGCGCATGCGCAGGCGACGGAGGTTCAGTATCTCTCCGGGCATGACAAAGACGATGCGATCCCATGGGACTTCTTCTGCACGGCGGGTAAGCGTGGCAACCAGTGGACGACGATTCCTGTTCCGTCCAACTGGGAGTTCCACGGCTTTGGCAAGCTGTCTTATGGTGTGGACATGGGAAAGGACCCGATTGTTCCCGTCGAAGGACATTATCGCCGCAAGTTCAAAGCTCCGTCGGCGTGGGCCGGAAGGCGTACGTTTGTTGTCTTTGAAGGAGCGATGACCGACACGCGCGTTGAAGTGAACGGGCAGTCGGCGGGGGCGATGCATCAGGGCGGCTTTTATCAATTCCGATATGACGTCACGAAGCTGCTCAAGTATGGCCAAGAGAACCAGGTCGACGTTTCGGTGACCGATGAGTCGGCGGACGCCTCGTTGAATGTCGCGGAGCGGCGCGGCGATTACTGGAACTTCGGCGGAATCTATCGCCCTGTCTACCTGGAATCCGTTCCCTCAGAATTTCTCGCGCGTGTTGGGATCGATGCGAAAGCCGATGGAAGTATTGCCGTTGAAGTGCATGGCGAGGGGATCACCGGCGCGGACAGTGTCCAGGCGCAGGTGCTCGATCTCAAAGGACATCAGGTCGGCAAATCGTTCGCGTTGCCGATTTCGTCCTCATCATCGTCTCTCACCCTGACAAGTCAGATTGCGAAGCCGCGCCTCTGGACGGCGGAAACGCCCAATTTGTACGCGCTCGATGTGCGCTTAATGCGTGGCAAGACGGTCCTGCATCAGCTTCGAAAGTCGTTTGGTTTCCGGACGATTGAGATGCGCGGCGATGATGGAATCTATGTCAATAATAAGCGTGTGATTTTGAAAGGCTCCAATCGCCATAGCTTTTGGCCAGATTCGGGACGCGCGACCAGTGAGAAGATCAGTCGCCAGGATATTGCATTGATGAAGGACATGAACATGAACGCCGTGCGCATGTCCCACTATCCACCGGATCAGCATTTTCTGGACGACTGCGACGCCATGGGGCTGTACGTGCTGGACGAACTCGCCGGGTGGCAGCACAAATACGATACGGGGATCGGGCGCAAGCTCATTGAAGAGATGGTGACGCGGGACGTCAACCATCCCAGCATTCTTTTCTGGGACAACGGCAATGAGGGCGGCTGGAACACGGAGCTGGACACGGAGTTCGCCCGGTGGGACCCGCAGCATCGCCCGGTGCTCCATCCCGGCGGGACGATCGAAGCGATCAACGACGATCACTATCCCACCTACGATCATTTTGTCTCGGTGACCTCTGGAAACAAGGTCGTGATGCCCACGGAATTCCTGCATGGCCTGTACGACGGCGGCGCGGGCGCTGGGCTTTCCGACTATTGGGATGTCGTACGCCAAAGCAAGATCGGCGCCGGCGGATTTGTCTGGTCCTTCTTGGATGAGACGGTGAAGCGGGTCGATCTGGATGGGCATATGGACACGCGCGGCAATCTCGCGCCCGATGGAATTTTGGGGCCGTACCGGGAGAAAGAAGCCAGTTACTTTACGATCAAGGAGATTTGGTCTCCCATTCAGATTCGCGAAAAACAGCTGCCGCCCAATTTTGATGGGACGCTCACCGTCGAAAACCGTTACGACTTTACCGATGCTCGCCAGTGCCGTTACACATGGACGCTGAAGAATTTTGCGCGGCCGAATGCTCCGAAGTCCGGTGACGCAATACTTTCCAAGGGAACGGCGCACCTCCAAGACGATGCGAATACCCTGCGTCTGGGACTGCCGGAGAACTGGCGTCAAGCCGACGCTCTTTCGCTGCGCGTCGAAGACCCACGGGGCCGCGAGCTCTGGACCTGGGTCTGGCCGCTGCCGCGCGCCGCAGATTATCAACAGATCGCCGCAGCGCCCGGCAATGAGAAAGTGCAGGCATCGGAGACATCCGATCGCATGACGGTTCGCAGCGGCGATCTGACCGTGGCGTTCAGCCGTCAAACCGGTCGTCTAGAGTTCGCCGAGCGCGCCGGCAAGCGTTTCTCCCTGGGCGACGGGCCGAGATTGTCCGTTGGGGACGCGAGCCTGATGAGCCTCGTGGGACATGCTGACGGGAAGGATTACATCGTCACCGCCCAATATTCGGGCGATATGAAATCTGTGCAATGGCGTATTGGGAGCAATGGCTGGGTGCGGATGGAGTACGCCTATACAGCGTCCGGCCCCCAGGACTATTTCGGTGTGAGTTTCGACTACCCCGAAGCGAATGTCCAGAGTATGACCTGGCTGGGGCAGGGACCGTATCGCGTTTGGAAGAACCGCATGCAGGGCGGAACACTGGGCGTGTGGAGCAATCAATATAACGACACGGCCACCGGCGATTCGGGATTCAAATACCCCGAGTTCAAAGGCTATTACGCGGGCGTCCGATGGGCGAAGATCCAAACGACCGAGGGGCCGATCACGGCTGTTCTTGGCCAGGATGATCTTTTCTTACAGATGCTGGCTCCGAAGCTGCTGGACAAGAATCAGACGCACGGCGCTGCGGCGCCGTTCCCTGCGGCGGGGATCTCGTTCCTGCACGCCATTCCCGCCATTGGCAACAAGTTCCACCGCGCCGAGGACACCGGGCCACAGGGGAAAAAGACCGTCGCCGCCGGCGAATATCACGGCTCGGTCAGCTTCTACTTTGGCGAACTTTCGCGCTGAGATCGTTTCAGTCACAATTTGGACAGGTTCTCGTATTTCGTCTTCGCGAGCGTTTCATTGGGACGCTCGCGAAGACGTTTTTCTGTCGGCTGTTTGGGCCGATTTCTGATCATACAGGCTTCTAAACAGCAATTTAGCGAGGAAGCTTGACAGGGTCCGAAGTATGCCATATGATGTGAGGGGCGCAGGATGTCCGCATGCGTTTTCGACGTCTGGAAGCGCTTAAGCTCTTAGTTTTTTCATCGTCGCGAAAATGGGCGATTGGGGCCGTGGAAAGTTGAATTTTTGAAACTGACGCCTTTTGTCGCCGTTGCTGTCTTGGGGTTCGGCGGCGCGGGCGTCCGCGCCGCTGAAACGGAAATGCCCCAATATCAAGTCACTGATCTTGGCGTGACCCCGTTTATCGCGGACAACACCTCCCTGAGCGTCGACCGGGCCGGCGCGGTGGCGCTCTGCAGGGTCGACGGAGAATCCGCCCCCCAGGCCGCCCTGTGGCGCTTTGGAAAGACGACGGTGTTCACACTGCCCGCTGGCTACCATAGCGCCGTGAGCCGCTCGCTGAGTGAAAGCGGCGGCGTTGTCGCTGGCTGGATGAGCACGTCCAGCAACTCAGTGGATAGTTTGGCGACCACCCGCGCGTTCGTCACGCGCGCCGGTAAGCCGTTTTTATTGGGAACGCTGGGCGGCCGGGACAGCCAGGCGTTCGGCGTCAATGCGAAGGGCTTCGTCGTGGGCGCCGCGCAGACGAAAGAACGCGAGAAGCATGCGGTTATGTGGCGCGCGGGCAAGATCACGGATTTGGGACTGCTGCCGGGTGGCCGCGCCAGCGCCGCCTACGCGATCAATCCCTCCGGAACGATCGCCGGATCGGCGAATGTCCCGCTCGCCGGCACGAAGGTCTTCATGAATCACGCCGTAATCTGGCGTGGTGGGAAGATCATGGACCTGGGGCTGCTGCCGGAAGGCAAATGGGCCATCGCGACGGCAATCAACAGCAAGGGCGACGTCGTGGGCCTTGCGGGCGTCGGCGGCGACACGCACGCCTTTTTGTATCAGGACGGCCGGATGAGCGATCTGGGCTCGCCGGGCGAAGAAACCGTCAGCGCGCGGGCCATCGGCGACGGCGGAGAAGTTGTCGGGATCTTCGCGGTGAACGAGCGTATCCACCACGCCTTTCTCTGGAAGAACGGCCAGATTGCAGACCTCAATCAGTGTCTGCCTAAAGGTTCGGGCTGGACACTTTTGCAGGGAGACGGCATGAATGCGCGCGGTCAGATCGCATGCCAGGCGCGCAGCGCGCAGGGCGAAATCCACGCGGTGCTGCTGACGCCGCAGTGACCTAACCCAGGATGGGTTACTCACGAGGGCGGTAGAAGCGGGCGTAACGCGAAGGCTGGATTAAGTTATTTATCGGACCATTACTTTCGAAGACGATCATTAGGAGTACGCAATGATGGATCGACGGTTGACGGCAAGATTTTCTCAGCTGGCCTTCGGCGCGGCGGCCGCACTGACGCTCGGCTCGGCCGCGTCCTTTGGCGCGCCTGTGACGGTGTGGACACAGCACAACGACAACTCCCGCACGGGACAGAACACGCAGGAGACGCTGCTCAATGTCTCCAATGTCAACAAGAACACGTTTGGCAAGCTCTTCAGCTACCCCGTCGACGATCAAGTCTACACCCAGCCGCTTTATATTCCGAACCTGACTATGGGCGTTGACAGCCAGGCGCACAACGTTGTTTTTGTGGCCACCGTCAACAACTCGCTTTACGCATTCGATGCGGATAACCCAGCCGCCAACGGCGGGGCGCCGCTGTGGAGCCGCAACTTTACCCCGGCCGGGATGCGCCCCCCGATCAAAAGCGACATCGCGGGCTGGTACAACGACTTCGATAATAACATGGGCATCGTCGGCACGCCCGTGATCGACACCGCCGCTGGAACCCTCTACGTGGTGTCCCGCCACACGGACGGCAACGGAAACTTTGTCCAGCAGCTTCACGCCATTAATATCCAATCCGGAGAAGAGCGCGCGAACAGCCCGGTGACGATCGAGGCGACGTACACCCTCAATGGAAACACCACCACCTTTGACAGTCGCCTGCAGAACCAGCGTCCGGCGCTGCTGCTGCTGAAGGGAAATATCTACATCGCGTGGGCGTCCCATGGCGATACGAGCCCGTACCATGGGTGGATCATCGGTTACAAGACCTCGGATCTGTCCAAGGTCACCGTCTGGAACTCCACCCCTACCGGCGACATGTCCTCGATCTGGCAGTCCGGGCAGGGTCTCACCACGGACGCCGCCGGCAATATCTACTTCATGACCGGAAACGGCACATTCGATGGCACGAACAACTTTGGCGAAAGCGTCCTCAAGCTTTCCACAAATCCCTCCGGCGTTCTCGCCTTCCAGGACTTCTTTGCGCCTTCGAACTGGGATACGCTGAACGCATGGGACGCGGACCTGGGCTCGGCGGGCGTGCTGGGTATTCCCGGCACGAAGCTGATTTTGTGCGGCGGCAAGGAAGGCAAGCTTTACCTACTCAATACCAGCAACCTGGGGCAGGTCAACAGCGTCGACAACATCGTGCAGGAGTTCCAGGCGACGTCGCCGTCGGCGGGTCAGAGCGGCCACATCCACGGAACTCCCGTTTATTGGAAGAACCAATCCGGCCAGTATATTTACATCTGGGGCGAGAATGATTATCTGCGCCAGTACCAGTTCCTGAACGGCGCGGACGTCAACCACGGCTCGTTCAATACCTCCGCGATCGCACACGGACCGTTCCGGGCGCCGCTCTACAATGGCGGCATGCCGGGCGGCTTCCTGAGTGTTACCTCCAATGGCGGCTCGACGACGTCGGGCATTATCTGGGCCGCGACGCCATTTAACGACAACGCCAATCAGCAGACGGTGGCGGGGATCCTCTCGGCGTTCGACGCCTCGGATGTCTCGCACCTGCTGTGGACCAGCAAGGATTTCCCGTCGCGCGACGATATCGGCCGGTTCGCCAAGTTCGTTCCGCCGACTGTCACCAACGGCAAGGTTTATATCCCCAGCTGGGGCGACGGCAACGGCGGCCCCTGCCAGCTTTCCGTTTACGGCCTCATGCCTCCGCCCGCCGCCGGAACTGGTTTGGCCGTCCAGTATTTCAACGATCCCGCAGACAGCTCCTATCCACTGACCAACCCGTTCCAGGGCGCGCCGAGCTTGAGCCGTGTTGATCCTACGGTCGACTGGGAGTGGGGCAACGACTCGCCGACCCCGGCCGTCACGACCGACCACTTCTCCGCGCGCTGGACCGGCCGCGTGCTGGCGCCGACGACCGGCGATTACACCTTCTTCGCGACTTGCGATGACGGCGTGCGTCTCTGGGTCAATGGCGCGCTGGTGATCGATCAATGGATCGACGAGGGACCGACCGAATACAGCAGCCCCGTGCTGTCGCTCGAAGCCGGCAAAAAGTACGACATCCGCATGGAGTACTACGAGGACGGCGGCGGCGCGGCGGCGCACCTTGCCTGGTCCGGTCCGGGGATTGATAAGCAGATCATCCCACAGTCGCGGCTGTATGTCGCCCCAACGCTGAAGGCCATTGGCTTCAATGCGGTCTCCGGACCTGGCGGCGCCACGGTGGCGGTAGGTGTGACGCTGAGCGATACGGCAAGCGTCGGCGGCGTCGCCGTGGCGATGTCCAGCTCGGACACCAGCGCGATCCCGCCCGGAACGGTCCTGATGATCCCCGCCGGAGCGAGCAGCGCATGGCTGCCGCTGACTCCCAGGACTGTCTCGGCGGACACCGTAATTACCGCGACCGCCACTTTCGGCGGCGTCAGCAAGAGCGCGAGCTTTACGGTCACTCCGCCGGTGCTCAAAACGCTGGCCGCTTCCGCCGTGGTCGGCGGACAAGACGTGATCGTCAAGGCCACCCTGCTAGGGAAGGCTCCCGCCGGCGGCGTCACCATCCCGGTGACGAGCAATTCGGCTAATGTGACAGGCGGCTCCATCGTCATTCCCGCCGGCGCATCCTTCGGAACGGCGTCTCTTACGAGTAAGATCGTCACGGCTGATGCGCCGGTCACCCTGACCGGGACCTATCGCGGTGTGACGGTCACGGCGAACGTTACGATCCAGGCCTCGTTCCAGTCGGTCCGTTTCGCCGCGACGAGCGGTTACGGAGGCGTGCCCACGAGCGTCGGCGTCGTCCTCTACACTCCGGCGTCTGCCGGCGGCGTCACGATCAAGCTGGCCAGCCCCGGATCGTCCCTCATTCCGGCTGGCGCTGCCGTCACGGTCCCCGCAGGAGCCTATAGCGCCTGGTACAAGGTCACCCCGGCGCCCGTCAAGACGGACACAGTCGTGACCGCGACTGCGACGCTCGGAACGGTCACTCGCGAAGCGTCCTATACCGTGAAGGCGACGGCGCTTCGCAGCGTTACCACCAGCGCCTCCGTTCTGGCCGGGGCGCCGCTCTCTGTGCGCGCCACGCTGTTTAGCCCGGCGCCGGCGGGCGGCGTCACGGTTCCGATCTCGGCCAGCTCGCCGTCGATCTCGGCCGGCTCAGTCGTCATTCCCGCCGGCGCCCTTACGGCGCTGACGTCCCTGGCGACCAAGCCGGTCGGCGCCGACACTGCGGTGACTCTGACGGGAACGTTCGGCGGGGCGACGCAAACGGCGAACGTGACGGTCCAGGCGACGTTCCAGAACATCGCCTTCGCCTCCGCGAGCGGCAACGGCGGGGTTCAAACCGGGGTGGGAGTGATCCTCTACGCTCCTGCGCCCGCTGGCGGCATTGTCGTGAAGCTCACGAGCCCCGGCTCCTCGCTCATTCCCGCCGGAGCCACGCTGACAATCCCCGCCGGCGCTTACGCCGCCTGGTACCGCGTTACGCCTCCTCTGGTCAACCAGGACACAGAGGTCACGGCGACCGCGACCCTCGGCTCCACCAGCAAGAGCGCGACCTATAACGTGATCGCGCACTAAAAGACACGGAGCGAAAGATACGGAAAGACAGAAGGCCGGCGAATTCGTTCGCCGGCCTTCCCCTTGGGCCTCACTTTCTATTCTAATCCTATCAGTGTTTGCGTAAAACCAATTTTTAAGACGCTGCGCTCACTTACAGTACGCCACTCATTTTGATCCGTCACGTTTTTGGCGTCAATCGTCACGGCGCGGTCACGATTGAGCCGCTATACTGATGACAGATCGAATGAATAAGGCGACGATTACAGGAGCGCGCAATGATGGATCGATGGTTGACAATAAAATTTACTCGGCTCGCGTGCGGCGCGGCGGCCGCACTGACGCTCGGCGCGACGGCGGCGTTTGGCGCGCCCGTGGCGGTGTGGACGCAGCACAACGACAACTCGCGCACCGGACAGAACACTCAGGAGACGGTGCTCAATGTCTCCAACGTCAACTCGAAGACGTTCGGCAAGCTCTTTTCCTATAATCTCGATGATGAGGTCTACGCGCAGCCGCTCTATGTGCCGGGGCTGACGATGCCGGTCGATAATAAAGTGCACAACGTCGTCTTTGTCGCCACCGTCAACAACACGCTCTACGCGTTCGACGCCGACGACCCTTCCGCCAACGGCGGCCAGCCGCTCTGGAGCGTTACGGTCGGCTTTGAAAGCGCGTCGCCGATGAACAAGAGCGATATTTCCAGCACGTACAGCGACTTCGACGGCAATATTGGGATTGTCGGCACGCCGGTGATCGATACGGCCACGGGTACGCTCTACGTCGTCTCCCGTTGGGCGGACCCCAGCTCAGGGTTTTACGGCCAGGAGCTGCACGCGATCGATATCCATACAGGCGCGGAGCGTCCGGACAGTCCGGTCGTGGCCGATGCGTGGTACACCCTAGACAGCACCACGACGCTGTTTGACTCTCGCCTTCAAAACCAGCGCCCCGCGCTGCTGCTGCAAAATGGCGTTGTCTATATCGCGTGGGGATCCCATGGCGACATGAGCCCGGCTCATGGCTCGATCGCTGGCTACAATGCGTCCGACCTGTCTCAGGTGGGCGTCTGGAACTCCTCACCTCGCGGGTATCTGGCAGGGATCTGGCAGTCAGGGCAGGGCCTGACGACCGACGCCGCCGGCAACATCTACTTCATGACCAGCAACGGCACGTTTGATGGGACCAATAACTTCGGCGAAAGCGTGCTCAAGCTGGGGACGGACGCGGCCGGCGCGCTCACCAACAAAGACTACTTCACGCCCTCCAACTGGAACACGCTGAAGTCGTCGGGCGCCGATCTGGGCTCGGCGGGAATTCTTGGCGTTCCGGGAACGAAGCTGATCCTCGGCGGCGGCAAGGAAGGCAAGCTTTATCTGCTCAATACGGACAACATGGGGAAGATCAATAGCACCGACAATGTTGTACAGGAGTTCCAAGCGACTTTCCCGGCCTCTGGGCAGAGTGGACCGATCCAGGGGTCGCCGGTCTACTGGAAGAACGCATCCGGCCAGTATATCTATGTCTGGGGGGCGAACGATACTCTGCGCCAGTACCAGTTCCTGAACGGCGCCGACGCCAATCACGGTTCGTTCAACAGTACGGCGATCGCGCACGGACCGTTCCGGGCGCCGTTCTACAACGCGGGCGCGCCGGGCGGGTTCCTGAGCGTCTCATCCAATGGCGCCGCCGCCAATTCGGGCATCGTCTGGGCCGCGACGCCGTATGACGACGACGCCCATCCGCACGCGGTGGCGGGAGTTCTTTCGGCGTTCGACGCCTCAAATGTCTCGCACGTGCTCTGGACCAGCAAGGACGTTCCCTCGCGCGACGACATCGGCCGATACGCTAAATTCGTGGCTCCCACGGTCAGCAACGGTAAGGTCTACATTCCCAGCTGGGGCAACGGCAGCGGTGGTCCCTGCCAGCTCTGTGTTTATGGCCTGCTGCCCACGCCCACAGAAGGGACCGGTCTGACCGTCCAGTACTACAACGACCCCCCGGACAGTGTCTATCCTCTGGTTAATCCGTTCAAGGGAACGCCGGTTCTGAGCCGCGTCGATCCCACGGTGGACTTTGATTGGGGCAATAATTCTCCCAATCCCATCGTGAACCCGGATCACTTCTCCGCGGTCTGGACCGGAAGCGTGGTGGCGCCGTATACCGACTACTTTACCTTCATGACGTTCACGGATGACGGTGTACGCCTGTGGGTCAACGGCGAACTCATCACCGATCAGTGGGTCAATCAGGGAGCGTCCGAGATCGATAGCAACTTTATCGAGCTGCAGGGCGGACAGAAGTACGATATCCGCATGGAGTACTACGAGGACGGCGGCTCCGCAGCGGCGCATCTGGGCTGGTACAGTCTCGGTCTCAACGAGCCGATCATTCCACAGTTTCGGCTGTATCCGGCGCCGGCGACGGTGAAGGCCATCGGCTTCAACGCGGTCTCCGGACCGGGCGGCGTACCGGTGGCGGTCGGAGTAACGCTGAGCGAGGCGGCCGGGGCCGGCGGCGCCGCCGTGGCGATGTCCAGCTCAGACACCGGCGCGATCCCGCCTGGTACGATCCTGACGGTTCCCGCCGGTGCTTCGTCCGCATGGCTGACGCTGACGCCAACCGCCGTTTCGGCGAATACCGTGATTACGGCGACCGCCACGATCGGCGGCGTGAGCAAGAGCGCGAACTTCACGGTGACCCCGCCGGTGCTCAAGACGCTGACGGCCGCCAGCTTAGTTGGCGGGCAGCCCCTCGCCGTCAAGGCGACGCTCCTCGGCAAGGCGCCTGCGGGCGGCGCGACCATCCCCATCACCAGTAATTCGGCGGCGGTGACCGGCGGCTCCATCGTCATTCCCGCCGGCGCGACCACGGGAACCATCTCACTGGCCACCAAGATCGTCACCGCCGATACGCCCGTCACCCTGACTGGAGCCTATAAGGGCGTGACCGTCACCACAAGCGTCACGATCCAGGCGACCTTCCAATCGATCTCGTTCGCCGCCCCGAGCGGCTACGGCGGCGTCTATACGTCGGTCGGCGTGGCTCTTTACGCCCCGGCTCCGACGGGCGGCGTCACGGTGAAGCTCGCCAGCCCCGGCTCGACCCTGATCCCGGCGGGAGCGACGATCACCATACCCGCCGGCGCATATAGCGCCTGGTATAAGGTCACCCCGGCGCCCGTCACGACGGACACTGTCATCACCGCCACGGCGACACTGGGCTCGATCACGAAAACCGCTTCCTATACCGTGAAGCCAGCCGTACTTCGAAGCGTCAGCGCGAACTCCACCGTGCTGGCCGGAACGGCCCTCCCCGTGCGGGCGACTCTTCTCAGCCCGGCGCCGGCGGGCGGGGTCACGGTTCCGATCTCAGCCAGCTCGCCGTCAATCTCAGCCGGCTCAGTCGTCATTCCCGCCGGCGCCCTCACGGCGCTGGGATCTTTGACGACCAAGCCGGTCGGCGCCGACACTCTGGTGACTCTGACGGGAACGTTCGGCGGGGTGACGCAAACGGCGAGCGTGACGGTTCAGGCGACGTTCCAGAGCATCGCCTTCGCCTCCGCGAGCGGCAAAGGCGGGGTTCAAACTGGGGTGGGGGTGGTCCTCTACACTCCCGCGCCCGCTGGCGGCATTCTCGTGAAGCTCTCCAGTCCCACCGCCGGCTTAATCCCTGCGGGCGCCACGCTGACAATCCCCGCCGGCGCTTACGCCGCCTGGTACCGCGTCACTCCGCCGCTGGTCAGCCAGGACACAGTGATCACCGTGACCGCGACCCTCGGCTCCACCAGCAAGAGCGCGACCTATAACGTGACCGCGCACTGATCTAGTGTCCGTCTCGTTCTCACCTTCCCCGGTTTCGGTTTTTATCTACCTAACCCGGGGAAGGATACTTCCTTCCCCGCGCTCCCACATATTCTGACTGCGGCCGAATAATTCTCCCTGTTCGTCGCTGTTCGATGCAGTGTGCGAGCCAGCCAGCGGCGCGTC
Source organism: Capsulimonas sp. (assembly GCF_039929585.1). NCBI lineage: Bacteria > Bacillati > Armatimonadota > Armatimonadia > Capsulimonadales > Capsulimonadaceae > Capsulimonas > Capsulimonas sp. The sequence goes on along the minus strand of NZ_JBDSQY010000078.1, from coordinate 49,319 downwards.
CGGCGGCGAAGGTCGGCGTGAACAGTCGCGTTGGCAGCCCGAGTCCGTGCAGCAGCAGCGCCGTGTAGAACTCGACATTTGTCTGAAGCCGCCGTCCAGGCTTGTATTCCTCCAGCAAACGCAGCGCCGTTTGCTCGACGGAGAGCGCCAGAGGATAAAGGTCGCTGTCGTTCTCAAACAGGCGCTCGGCGGCCGACGCCAGGACATCGGCGCGGGGATCGCGCACCTTGTAGATCCGATGTCCAAACCCCATCAGTCGTTCACCACGCTCCAGCTTCTCACGCAAGATCGGCTCGGCTCGCTCCGGCGCTCCGATTTCAAAAACCATATCCAGCGCCGGGCCGGGCGCTCCGCCGTGCAACGGTCCCTTCAGCGCTCCGATTGCTCCGGTCACCGCCGAGACGAAGTCGGAACCGGTGGACACGATCACCCGTGCGGTAAACGTGCTTGCGTTGAGGCCGTGGTCCGCGACAGTGTTCCAGTATGTCTCCAGGGCGCGCACACGCTCCGGTGACGCCTCCTCTCCCGTCAGGCAATAAAGATAGTTTGCCGCATGGTCCAGGTCGGGGCGGGGCGCCACCGGTTCGCGCCCATGCAGGAGCCGCTCATAAGCGGCCACGATGACCGGAATGCGCGCGACGATCATGCGCGCCTGCTCCTCGTCGTCGGTAGGCGCATTTAGACTGAGCGTCGCGGTCGCCATGCGCAGCGCATCCATCGGATCGGCTTGCCGCATGGCGGCTGCACTCAGCAGGTCCAGGGTCGTTGCCGGCAGCGCGCGGCGGCGGGCAAGATCGCGCGCGAAAGCGGAGTGGTCTTCCGAGGAGGGGAGCGCGTCATTCCAGAGCAGTTGGATCATCTCCTCCGCCGCAGCTTTGCCCGCGATTTCTTCCAGCGCCACCCCCGCAATCGTCAGCCGTCCCGCTTCCCCCTCCACATCACTGATTCGCGTACGCGCGGCAATGACGCCTTCCAGGCCATCGGCGAATATTTTAGTCGTCTCCATGATTTCTTTATCTCCCGAGCAGGAATTTCGTATCTTGAGTCTTAATATGCGTGATATGAAACAATATTGTCAATATTGATTTATTAATCAATATGTGTATTGGAGAAACGATGTCGTCCAAAGACTTTTTCAGTGCTTCGGAAGCTGCTGCTGAGCTTGGCGTGAGCCTGGCGACGCTTTACTCTTATGTCAGTCGAGGAATGCTGCGCTCGGAAGGAGAGGACAACGCCAAACGATCGCGGCGGTATCCGGCGGAGGATGTGCGGCGCTTGCGTCAGCGCCGGGAGCTGCGCCATAATCCGGAGCAAGGGGTTGGGGAGGCGCTCAGCTGGGGGCTGCCCTTGCTGGAATCCAAACTGACGCTTGTGGAGGGTGGGCGCTGTTATTACCGTGGGCGTGAGATTGGCGGTCTTGCGCGCACCCACTCTCTGGAAAGTGTCGCCGCGCTGTTCTGGACGGGAGACTTTGCGGAAGAGGCGCTGGTGTTCGGTTCGCCGCCGGCGCTGCTTTCGCCGAGCCTGCGGACGCTGCGTCGGGCATTGTCGGAGGCGCCGCCCACGGAGCTATTTCTCACACTGCTTCCGGCGGCGTGCGCGGAGGACGGAGGGGCATGGGATTTTCGCCCGGCTCAGGTGGCGCGAACCGGCGCGCGAATCCTGCGTCTCATGACGACGCTGGCTGCGGGCCGGGATGCGCTGGACGGTGATGAGAGAATATCGGGCGCACTGGCGCGAGCCTGGGGATTGGAGCGTGACGCCGAACGCGTGCTGGACGCCGCTCTGGTGCTGTGCGTGGATCATGAGCTGAGCGTGTCGTCGTTCACCGCGCGCTGCGTGGCGTCGGCGGGCGCAACGGCGTATCATGCTGTTCTCGGAGGGCTGGCGGCCTTTCAGGGGACAAAGCACGGCGGCGCCACAAGCCGTGTGGAGGCGCTGCTGCGCGAATGCGCGGCGCCCGAGCAGGCGGGATCGGCGCTGCGTGCCCGTCTGCGGCGGGGCGAGGCGGTTCCCGGGTTCGGGCACCCTCTGTATCCCGAGGGCGATCCGCGTGGGCGTTTGCTTCTGGAGATGGCGCGTGAGATCGGCCAAAAATCACGGGAATGGGCGTTGGCGGAGGCTGTCGCGCGGGAAGGGAGCGCTCTGCTTGGTGAACATCCGACCATTGATTTCGGTCTGGTGGCGCTCCGCGGAGCGCTGGGCCTGCCGCCCGGCGCGGCGCTGACTCTCTTCGAGCTTGGGCGGTCCGTCGGCTGGATTGGGCACGCCATCGAAGAATATCGAGCGGACCGGCTGATCCGTCCCCGCGCCCGCTACAGCGGTCCCCGTCCTGGAACACTGGAGGAATAATGACGCAAGAACAAGCCGACGCGCTGGCGCTCGACTGGATCGAGGCCTGGAACGCACATAACTTAGAGCATATCCTGTCGCATTACGCCGACAATGTTACTTACGTCTCGCCGTTCGCCGTGCAGATGCTGGGCGATCCCAGGGGCGAGATGCGCGGCAAGGCCGCCGTACGCGACTACTTCACTCGCGCCCTCGCCGCGTTCCCGGATCTGCGCTTCGAATTCGGTCATGCTTTCGCGGGTGTGGACAGTCTGGTGATTCATTACAAAAGCGTGCGGGATTTGATGGCGGCGGAGTATTTCGAGCTGGGAGAAGACGGCAAATTCACGCGAGTACAGTGTCATTACAGGCCCGCGACGGGCAAATAAAAGACGCCTTCCTTGGCGGAAGGCGTCGCCGCTCAAAATTGAAAGCGTTATGGAACGTTCACGGTCGCCGTCAAAAAGACCATCTGTTTCCACGGAGCATGGAGCTGGGTTTTCGCGCCCGCGCCCGAGCGCCAATGGGAGCTTGTGAAGGTGTCGATCATCGTCGTCTTTCCATCACGAAACAGCGCCGTGGTGAGAATGGTCTTCCGATGCGGCTTGCCGGGAACAGGATCGAGCACCGTGTCGATTTTGTCCAGTTTCAGGCGAATGGAGATCCCGCCCGCGCCCGGGAAGTGCGGCGTGATTTCTGCTTTGAAGACTGTCTGCAAGTAACCACTCACCGATTTATCATCAATGATCAGCGCGCCATGCTGCGTGGTCCTGGATTCGCAGTGGACGGTCTGATCCGCCTTCGCCGTCACCCTCGCGCCCTGGAAATCGGTGGCGCCGCCTTCCCGCAGGGCCGCCAGCAGATCCGCATCGTGATTGGGACCCTTGCGCGCCCGCTTGCCGGCGGCGTCGAAGTCCGCGCTTCCGACACTGACATAGTCCACCACCACCATTACCGTTTTCTGAGCCTTCGCTTTCGGAGGAAGCGCCGGAGCGATCATCCCGCTTGTCGCCGCCAGTATCAGTATTCCTTGCAACATTATTTACGTATTCCAGTCAGATTCGTTCTTAACATTTAATTCCATGGCTGGACGCTTATTTCCTCCCTTGCTCTCAGCCGCGCATTTTGTAAAAGATAAATCCTGCGGCGGCGGCCACCGCGATCATGGCGACAAGTTCTCCCGGAGGAAACTGCGCGTTCATGGTGTGAACGATCGTGCCGTCCGCCAGCGTCTGAGTTTTGCCCTGCTGCATCTGCATTTGCCACGGCAGCCGCGTCACGGCGAAGCACGCCAGTACGCCGATCACCAGCGCCGCGATCTGTTTCTTGTTCATGAGAGGGTTATACCCGTGGGCGGCGTGTTAGAATTCCGCCTTCGCTGCATCTTCCCATTGAAACGGGCCGCGTACGCCGCCGTCGGGATCGATGACGCAATAGGCGCAGTGTTTGGTATGGCCGGACCAGTCGCCGGTGTTGATGTAGACCTGACCGCCTCGGAAGACGTAACGGTCGGGGTGGTGGGTGTGGCCGATCACGATGCTCTGGATATTTTTCTGACCTTCGCGATGGAACTCGCGGAAGGTGCGGCGCGCGGCCTGACGATACCGCAGGAGGACCAGCTTTTCCCCCCGGCTCCCTTGAAGACCTGCGAAGTGGTTGCTGCTGGTTCCCTTAGGAAGCGCCGGGAGCAGATGGGCGTCCTGGACGATCGTCTGCTTGCCCATGCCGACTTTGCCCTTGCGCTGCATTCCTGAAACGAGCTGGCCTTCGCGGCGGCGGTGGCCGTAGCGCAGGACATCGAGCAGAGCGTAGCGCATGTAAAGCCACAGGTACGGATCCCAGTGGTGCCCGTGCTCCATATAGGTCCAGTGTGGGTAATCGCCGCCCTCGGCGTCGGTGCAGAGCAGCAGGGAGGGGTTCCAGGCGCTCTGGACCCCGGGCAGGTAATCCGGCATCTTTGGGCGCACATAGCGCAGTCCGCTGATCCCGATATCGTGGTTGCCGGTCTGGAAGATGGCGCGGCGGACCGGCTGCTGTCCTGGTTCGGGCTGCGTGAGGCGGAGCAGGGGCTCAAGAACAGGGTCATAACGCTCCAGCAGAACGCCCTGCTCGGTGGCGAGAGATTCGCTCAGGCGCAGCATCAGCGGCTCGGGCTTGTTCTCATCGGGGTGCAGCGGGAGATCCATCAGATCGCCGTTTAAATAAAAGCTATCGATCCTGGGATTGGACTTGATGGTGGCGAGCAAATCCAAAAAACGGGTCTGGCGCTCCGAAACGCCGCCGCTTTTGGCGTACTCCCACGTATCGATATGCAGGTCCGAGACGATAATCCCTAGCGGCCCATCGGCGCCTGCGGGCGTGACTTCCGTCGGCTGCGGAGGATCCCAAAAGCGCTCCATCAGCCACTCCTGCGCCGGACCGGCGTATGTGACCCACATCGTCCCCAGCACGATGGCGACGGCGAATCCGCACAGCGCACCCAGCCCATAGATCAGGCCGGAGGCGATATGCTCGGCGCCGATCCGCCATGCGCCGGTGAACAGGCGCCAGACAAGGACGAAGACGGTCACATAGACGGCAAGGGGGCCGATGCGGCTCCCAAAGCGTTTCCAGATGGGATTCAGCGAGTTATCCTCCGGCAATGTCGTTCTTGGTTTGATCGAACAGGCCGACGACGACGTTCAAAATCGTCCCGCCGATGATGATCCCGATCCCAATGCTCAGCCCCAGGACGGCTCCCTGCCGGAACAAAAGCATCCCTCCACTCAGGAAGAAGCCCACGACCGTCACGAGCAAAAGCGCCGCAGCGAACCCCGTCACAAATCCGCGTTTCGCGGCCCGGCCGATAAGGACGGCGGTGTCACGATCCATAGTCGCCTCCGATTGCAGTCAGTAGATGGCGACATTATAACGGACAAGCACGCGGGCGTCAATCATGTCAAAGTCTCGAACCCAAATCGCCTCTCGCCGCGTTATTGATTTTCATGGACATACCGATCCCCCTGACGCCGCAGCAAGCGGCGAAGCGCCGCAAAACTCGAATGCAGACAGCAGCTGTCGTCGGCGCCATCGCGCTGCTGGGCGGCGTATTCATTCACGAACTGGATGTCACCCCAAACGTCTTGATCCCCACGCCGACGCTTCCATCGCCCAACGCCTATGACGACTACGCGCGAGCAGCGGCGCTGATGAAGGACCAAAGGGAGATCAAGGCGCCAAGACCAAGAGGGACTTTGATGGCTCCTGAAACTCAGCTGCGAGTGCTGCGCGACAACGCGCCGGCGCTGGCGGCCTTGCGCCAGGGAATCGCCCATTCCTACCTCAATCCTCCCGCGCGATCCTTCAGCACGGCGCTCGCGAACTTGGAGCCAGACCGGGCCCTCGTCCGCTTGCTGGTGCTGGAAGCGGACGAACAGGCTGCGCGAGGAGACTGGGGAGCGTCGGCGCAGACCAGTCTGGACGGTCTCAAAATGGGGAGCGACATCCCGCACGGTGGGGGCGTGATCCATCGCCTGGTCGGAATTGCGATTGACGCGATCTCCCGGGAGGCGCTGGGGCGAGCCGTCGACAACCTGAGCCTCACGGAGACGAAGGCCGCGCTGGAGCGGCTTCGGGCGATCGACGCCGATCCGCAGACGACGGCGCAGACTTTCCGGGAAGCGAAATGGTCCACGCAGGCGAGTCTGATGGAGCTATTCGGGCGACCGTCCTGGCGTACGACCTTCCTCGGAGAGAATGCTGGCGGGGACGCCGGGCCGTCGCTTTCCATGCGAATGTCATTCCTTCTCACGAGCAAGCGCCGCATGATGGCCGATTATACCGACTATATGGATACGACGATCTCCGACATGGAGGCGCATCGCCCCATATCGCCCCTGCCTCCCGCGCACTCCGATCCGATGGCGGACATACTTACGCCCATGTTTACCGGCCTGCCCGCGATGTGTGACGACGACCGAACACAGAACGCATTCCTGGAGATCGCGCTGGCGCTTCACGCCTATCAATTGCAGCATCATGACTATCCCGAGACGCTTTCGGCGCTGGCGCCCGATCTCCTTCCGCGTCTGCCCGATGACCCGTTCGCGCCGGGCTCCCCGCTGCGTTATCAAAATAACGCGGGGACTTACACTCTCTACAGCGTCGGCCCGGATGGCGTGGACGATGGAGGAAAAGCGATTGATAACCCGACCGCCCCCAGCGCGAAAACAAGGCGATCCGTCATGCAAGGCGCGAAAGGTGATGTCGTCATGGGCGTGAACTTTTGACGTGCCGGGCGCCATTGATAAAATCGTGAAGGCGTGTGTATGATGGGGCTTATGGATACGTCTCCACTCAGCAATAAACGCCGTTCTCCAAAGCGCAGCGTAATCATCGTCATGACTGCGGTGGTCATCGGCGCCTTCGCCGCCGTCGGGGTATATCTCTGGAGCCTGGAGCGTGACCCCCGATCTTTTGCCGAGTGTCCCTAGCGATCCGTTCGAATCCAGTCACGCCCTGCGCTATCGTAAGAAGAACAACTCTTATATTCTGTACAGCATAGGTCCTGATGGGGCAGACGATGGCGGCAAGTCGATCGACGAACTCGACCCGACGTACCCGCAGTCTCGCCATAACGTGTCTAGTGACAGCAAAGGCGATATCGTGGCGGGTGTCAACCCGTAATCGTGACACTGGAGAATTCGAAAACTTATGGACACATCAAGCCCAAAACTCAAGCGTCGTTCTCCAAGGCGCAGCGCCAGTGCGTTGATGATGACGGTTGTGATCGCCGCCTTTGCTGGCGTCGTCGCCTTGCTTTGGGAGCTGGAGCGCGATCCGGTGATGAATATCCCCACGCATACCGTCCCATCGCCCAATGCGCTCGATGATTTTGCGCGGGCGGGGAAGCTGATCCCGGATGTGAATATCGTCAATGGGCCGGGCGGGCGTGGCGTCTCCCGGGCGTTAGGGCTCTCGGCGGCGACGCAGAACCGAGTGGTGCGTGACAACGCGCCGGCGCTGGCGGCGCTGCGGCAGGGCTTGACGCGCCCGTATATGACGCCTCCTGAGCGCTCATCCACCGCGACATTCGACTATGTCGTGGATGACCGGCGTCTGGCCCGCCTGCTGGCGCTCCAGGCCGATATTCAGGCGGCGCATGGGGATTGGGCGGCGTCCGCGCAGACCAGCCTCGATGGGATGCAGCTGGGGGAAGACGTTCCGCGCGGCGGGATCTTGATCCATATGCTTGTGGGAGTCGCGATTGACGCCATCGTGCGTGAGCCACTGATGCGCTCAGTGGACCATCTCGATCTTGCGGGAACGCGGGCGGCGCTGCATCGGCTGCAAAAGATTGACGCTAACGCGCAGCCGTACGCCCCCATTTTGCAAGAGGAAGAATGGTCCATGCAGGCGGGACTGCTGGAGATGTATCAGAAGCCGAACTGGCGGAGGGATATCCTGCAAAATGGTGGGTTCGGGACGTCGCCAACGGATCTGAAGACACGAATGGCGGTTGCCATGACCAGCAAGCGGCAGGTCATGAACAATTTTACGAAGTATATGGACGGGCAGATCGCAGGTGCGCGGGCGCATCGTCCGCCGACGCCGTTTGATTACGCCGCCGCCGATCCTTTTTTACAAGTTCTTGCGCCTATCTATACGGGGACCGCGACGCGATACCACGACAACCGTACGCAGAACGCTTTCCTGGAAGTCGAGCTTGCCCTGCACGCCTATCTGCTGCAGCATCACCAATATCCCGAGACGCTGGCGGATCTGACTCCCGATCTTCTGCCTGCCGTCCCTGGCGACCCGTTCGCATTCGGCAAGCCGGTGCGCTATCAAAAGACAGCAAACTCCTATGTGCTCTACAGCGTCGGTCCGGACGGCGTGGATGACGGCGGAAAGGCGATCCAAGATCCCAATCGGAGGAACGGTCCGAAGCGTCCCGTCGTGGAGCCCCAGAACAAAGGCGATGTGGTCGCGGGCGTGAACTTCTGACCGAACTCCGTGAGAAACTCTATGAATCAACCGACAACAAACGCCGCGCGTCGCCCCGGCGGGCGCAATTCCGGCCTTAAGATGGGCCTCGTGACCCTCGGAGTGCTCGCTTTCGCAGGAGCATTTCTGGGGTTCATGGAGATCGATCCGAACGTCTCCATCCCTGCGCCGAAGCCGCCGCCGTCGCCAAACGCAATGGACGATTACCTCAAGGCGGGCGCCCTGCTGATGGACGACAACTTATTCGACGCGGCCCATCCGCCTGGGACATCCGCCAGCGCGGCGCTGACGCCTGCGGTGCAGGATCGGATACTGAACCATAATGCTCCGGCGATGGCCGCTCTGCATCAAGGGTTGATGCATGAGTTTCAGATGTGGCCGCCTCGTTCGTTCATTGGGTTCCCCAAGTACCGCAAAACCGCTCGCTATTTGGCGTTTCAGCGCGATGTCCATGCGACGCGAGGTGATTGGGGAGCCGCGATGCAGACTACTTTAGATGGTCTACAAATGGGTTCGGACATGCGGCGTGGCGGTGGTCTGATACCGACGCTGTTTGGCGTGACGGTCGGAGCGATTTCCAGAGATCCAAGATACCATATCATCGATCACTTGAGCCCCGAGGAAACGAAAGCCGCCTTTGAACGTATTCATGCGATCAACGCAAATCGCGTGACACTGGCGCAGATGCTCCAGCAAGACGAATGGGATAGGCAGACGGATCTCATGGCGCAGTTCCAGCATCCCAACTGGCGATCACAGCTGGCGGCGGGCGCGATGCCCAGCGGAAACAGCACGCCGCCGCCATTTCTCTCGTATACTCTGAGGAGCAAGCGAAGCGTGATGCAGCACTACACACGCTATATGGACGCCGCAGTCGTGGCCGCGCGAGCGCGTCGTCCGATCGCTCCCTATGCCACGCATACTCCCAGGTCATTGGATGATATGGTCATCATCGACGTTTCTGAAATACAGCAGAAATACAACTCGGATGTGACGCAGAACAACTTTTTAGAACTTCAGCTGGCGCTGCGCGCCTACAAATTTCAGCATGGCAGTTACCCCGAGACACTCGGAGCCCTCACGCCGGATCTGGAAACGGCGATTCCCGACGACCCATTCGCGCCCGGCAAGCCCTTTCACTATCAAAAGACAGCAAACTCCTATGTGCTCTACAGTGTCGGCCCGGACGGGGTGGACGACGGAGGCAAGGCGATTGATAACTTCGGCCACGTGCAGCCATACCTCCGTCGGGTCGCTCTCTCCGACAGCAAAGGCGATGTGGTCGCAGGCGTGAATGAGTGATGAGGTAAGCGTTGTGAATGATCCTCTCGATCCGAAGTCCGTTCCGCGCCGGCGCATGGGAGTGAAGTCCAGCGGCGGCGCGCTCATGATGATTGCGGTGATTGGCGCTTTCGTGGCTATTGGCGGGTTTCTGCTGAATCTTGAGCGTGATCCCGTGGTGCGCATCCCCACGCACGTCGTACCATCGCCCAACGCATTTGATGATTATGCGCGAGCTGGACAGGTCATGACGGACGTGAATATCGCCAACGGATTGCCCCATTCCATCATATACGCTCGTGTTATGTCGCCGCTGGCGCAAGATCGCCTGCTGAAAGCCCATTCGCCGACATTTGCGGAGATTCGCATCGGTTTGAAACATCCCTATCTGTCGCCTCCGGTGCGTTCGGCGTCGCATCGTTTCGCTGATCTCTATGTGGATTACCAGTTGACGTCGCTGCTCGAAATTCGGGCGGATCGGGAGGAAGCGAGAGAGGAATGGGCGGCGTCCGCTCAGACGAGGCTCGACGCCATACAGATGGGAGAGAATATCCCGCGCGGCGGAGGCGTGGACCACTTCAATTCTGGATTAGGTATTGTCAACAATTCACAAGTCTCCCTCACACGCATCGTCAATAATCTCAATTTGGTGGAAACCCGGCAGGCTCTGTCTCGATTGTACGAGATTGACGCAGCCGCGCAGCCGCTCGATCAGACGCTTGAGGAACAAAAATGGATACTCCAATCGGTGCTGCTGGAGATCTTTCAAAAGCCCAATTGGCGGGAGCAATTGGTCCCAGCGCGCCGGAGATCGAGAAAAGATGTCCGAATGAAAGTGGCGATCTTTCTCACCAGCAAGCGTCAGGTCATGGACAGTTACACGCATTATATGGATGACTGGATCGCAGGCGTCCGCGCGCATCGTCCGGCGTTATCGTTTCATGGCGCGGGCTCCGATCCCTTTTTGCAGGGCTTGACGAGTAACTCCCAAGACAGTGAGATGCTAACGCGCTATGACGAAAATCGCACGCGAGGCGCCTTTCTGGAAATCCAATTGGCGCTGCACGCCTACGAATTACAGCATCATTCGTATCCGGAGTCGCTCGTTGCGCTGACGCCGGATCTGCCAAATATCCCCAGCGATCCCTTCGCATACGGCCAGACGCTGCGTTATCACAAGACTGGAAAGAGCTATCGACTCTACAGCGTTGGTCCCGATGGCGTGGATGATGGCGGTAAGGAAATCACAACTCCCACCCAGACGCCGGGGCAGTGGACCCTTGATGTCCACCCACAAAGCAAAGGGGATGTTGTGGCGAGCATGTACTCCTAACAGTCCATGCTCGCTGACTATCTTACGCCTCAGCGCCGACTTCGATCAGAATCCCGCCGAGGGCGGTGAAATAGAAGCCGAAACTCCCATGAACGGGGCGCGGCTCATGCGGCAGCGTGACGCCGCCGGCTTGCAGCGTGCGATAAACTTCCCAGACTTTCTCCGGACTCTCTTGCATGAAACCGATATGGAAGGCTTTGGGGTACACCGGCGTTTCGTCGGTGAAGCGGCTAAGAACGAGAACGAATCCGTTTTCGCCTTCCAAGACCGCGAGCGGAGGTTTTTCTTTCTCCGTCAGGGCGCGAAAGCCGAAATACGTCGTGAACAGCGTCCGCGCTTCGGGAACGTCGCGAACGCAGAGATTCAGGTGGTTGAGTGTCATCATGGCTCCTTGTGTGAATGGAACGATGAGGGACTTCGGCGCAATGGGAACGATCTAATGAAAGTTGTGTCCGCAAAATGCGCGTTTGTCGTTAAGTCCCTCAGTCGACGGCGCAGGCGTAGAAACGCCTGTGCGATCGCTGTGGGTACTCACGCTTGCGCATGGAACATAAAACCTCTCGGGAGATCGAGAGGGTGACTGGGGCTACCAAACCAGTCCGCCTTTTTCAGCAGACTTAAGAATACCCACTATAAGATTTATCTGTCAATTGACAAAAAATATTTTCACTATTATAATAGATTTCACCGCGTGGTGAAAATATGTTAAACCGTGAAAATTATTTACGAGAGGCAAATGTCATTTCTAATGCAGCCTCCGCTTTACAAGATTGCCTCCTGAAAATTGCCGAAGGTGGGGTTGATTATAACATCTCTCCCAGCTTGTCATCGGGCGCTCGGCCGGATATTGTCGCCACTTTTTATCGTGAGCATCTCATCACAGTCATCGCGGAAGTGAAGAAAAGCGGTGAGCCGAAATTTGCGCGTGAGGCGTTTTATCAGCTTGAGCGCTATCGGCGGGAGATTCCAGGCGCCGCTCCCGCATTTATTGCCCCTTACATTTCTCCGCAGACGGCGCAGCTTTGCCGCGATGAAAAGATCGGTTATATGGATCTTGCCGGCAACTGCCACCTATCGTTTCCCGGGGTTTACATTCATGTTGAAGGTCAAGCAAATCCTTTTGCGCACTCACGCACGTTAAAATCGCTCTATCAGCCAAAGTCGGAACGAGTACTGCGGGTGCTTCTGCACCATCACCCGCGCAGTTGGCGCATTCAAAAGCTAGCTGATGAAGCGCAAGTGAGTACCGGCCAGGTGCATAAAGTGAAAGAGCTTCTGCTGGAGAAAGAATGGGTGACGGAAGGTTCTCAGGGAATAACAGTGTCGCGTCCGAAAGAACTGCTGCACGAGTGGGGGGCGCATTATCACCCAGAGAAACATCGCCAAGTCTTGCGGCATACTCTCGCGAATCTCGCCGTGTTCGAGAAAGATTTCTCTCACCTGTGCCGCCATCTCAATCGGCTGAGCGCTGTGACTTCATTCGCCGCTGCGGATTATTATGCGCCGCACGCCGCCTACCAGCGTGTAACGGCGTATGTTTCTGGGGATCTTGAGCCGCTTGATCTGGCTTTGGAGTTGGAGCATGTCACTTCGGGCGCAAACATTATTCTGCTCGCTCCTTACGACGATGGCGTGTTCTATGGCGCCCACGACGAAGACGGTGTGCGGATTGCTTCTCCCGTGCAAACCTATCTCGATTTGCAACAGGCGGGCGGGCGGGCATTGGAAGCCGCCGAAATTCTTCTGGAGCGAGTGATTAGCAAGCAATGGTAAATACACGATCTGAATATGAACCCGAAGCCATCCAGGCTGCGAAGCGGGTCTTGCTGGAGATTGCCTCTGTCTTTGAGGACGAACTCGAACATATCGTGTTTGTCGGCGGACAAAGATGCGATAGACATCGACTATGTCCTGCGCCGATATCCTGACGGATTGGAAATGCTGGGGCGTGTGTTCCAGAACGATGCATTTGCGAATGATGGATTGGTGCAGGAAGGAATCCAAGGTATCGCCAAAGCGTTTGGCTCTCTCGAAGCTATCGGTCCACTTTCCGTGGCTTCCTCCGACCGTTATCCCGAAGAAGAAGAGCGCTTGATCGTTCAGCAGACTGTCTATCAGAGAGCACAGAAATTTCTTCGCATGCTGAAACTGTAGGCGATTTGTCTCTCTTATTTCGAAAGCTTGTGCGAGAGGAGCCACGGCAGCAGGCCAGGTTCGGCGTAGGCGTTGTCCCAGCTGCTGTGGCCGACGCCGGGATACTCGCTGTAGCGGATATCGGCTTTGTGGGCGAGGAAGACGCCGACGAGCTGACGGGACTCGGAGACGGGGATCGTCGTGTCCGCCTGGCCATGGAAGTCCCAGATCGGCATGCCGGGGAGCGCCTGCGCCATTGCGAAGTAAGGATCTTTTTCGGCGGCGGTGGTTTCTTCGATGGCCGCATTGATCGATGGAGGATAGACAACTCCGCCGCAGACCGGAGCAATCGCCGCCCAGCGCTTGGGGTATTTGCGCGCCAGCTCCCACGTTCCATAGCCGCCCAGCGACAGTCCCGTCAGATAGATTTGACGCGGATCGCCGTTAAATTCTACGATGGCCGCGTCCAGCGTTTTGAGGGCAAGATCCTGCATCGCCGGCTGCGTCCAGCGCATTTCCGGCCGCAGCTGAGGGCAGACGATGACGGCGGGGAACTTGTCCGCGTCCTGGGCGATCAAGAGACGCACGCCGTTCTTGGTTTGCAGCGCCCCGTCCGTGCCGCGTTCGCCCGCGCCATGCAGAAACAAAATCACCGGCGTTTTCTTTTTCTTGTCCCAGTGCTTTGGGATAAAGACTTGATATTTATAAATCTCGTCGCCGATTGTGACCGTTCGGTCTGCGAACGGGACAAGTTCGGGCGCGATGGCGGCGGCGCGCGTCGGCGTGGCCGACAGTACGGCGATGGCGAGGATCGCGACCGGCGCAAAGAGAAGCGCGCGGGCGAGGCGGCTGAGCTTGGTGGACAAAGAACATCTCCCTGTTATCGTAAGCGTCGCCCTGCGATTTGCAGAGTGGCTTTCGATCATACTACCCGCACGGCGCTTATTCCCCAGTCTTCTTCATCAGCTCTTTTATTTTGAGGCGCGCGGCGGGAACGTTCACGCCGAATGCGCTTATCAGCTCGGATGAAAACTCGTCCGTCAGAGTGGTGAGCGAAGCCAATGGCTTCGGGGACTGGATGCTCCGCGCCGCGTCCACGGTCAATAATGAGTTCGGCTCCGGCGCTGTCCGTCGCCGGACGGGAGCGGCGCCGATCCCGCGCAGGACTTCGGCGGTGATTTGAGCAAAGTTCCAGCGGGTGGCGACGCCGCCTCGGCTGAGAAACAGCCGATCCGGCGGGTCCTGAAGCACGCCGCTGTCGTACAGAGTACGAAGGCATTCATAAGCGGGATCGGACTTTGGGACATCCGTAAAGACCTTCGGCGTCTTGTCAATGGCCGGCGCGATTTCCGGCGTACGGACTAACTCATCCACAATGCAGTAGCAGTGGTATGTTTTCGCCGGCTGGGCGATCCAATGGAACCTTGGTGGATGGGCGTCGACCTCAAACGGGCCATACACTTGGAGCTTCATCCGGCGCACGTCATTGATCGCGCTGAAACCGTTGTACCAGCCCCATGTGCCTGTGACAACTAACAAGCTCCCCTCAGTGCTCCAGGAACCCGTGATTTCTCGCCCGCTCATGCTCAAAGGGACGGAATGGAACGCGCCCCCGCGCTGAAAAATATAGGCCGAACTACCGTCGGTAAAGGCGAACTGGCCTTCCGCTTTAATGATCTCCATCGCGGATTGATATTGCGGAGCGACTACGGTCTTGTGCGCGGTCACGGCGAGCAGTGCGCAGGCGGCGATGGTAAACATTGAGTCGGCTTCCTTTCATGGTGAGGATTCCAGGCGTTCCCACGTATACGATAAATGTAATGATACCAGTAGCGACTTCGATCTTCACGCTGCTCTGAAGCCCGCTTTGTACGATTGTCGCCTATGAAACTCGCCATCAACTATTGCCCCGCCGCTGAAATGCTCGCGCGCGACGGTGCGTTGCCGGTCGATCTGTTCAAATGCCCGTCGCCGTTCGACACAGATGTTTCCGTCCATATGCCGGATTTGCTGGAGCGCGCCCGAAAGACGCGGCCCGTCTACGTCCACTTTCCCCTATTCGCCGGTAACGACAGTCTGCGGGATGTGAACTGGCAGGAGATTGTAAGTGTCCTCACGGCGACGGCGACGCCATATGTGAATTTGCACTTGGAGACGCGTTCTGCCGATTTTCCCGACATTCCCACGGACACGACGGATCCGGATCACCAAGATCAAATCGCCCGGGCGCTGATCGCCGATGTGATGCTGGCCGTGGCGCGGCTGGGCGCGGAGCGGGTGATTGTGGAGAACGTGGTGGCGCGGGGCAGCGTGCTGCGGCCGTGCATCGAGCCGGAGGTCATTACGCGGGTCGTGATGGAGACGGGGTGCGGGCTGCTGCTGGACACCGCGCATATCCGCCTGACCGCCGAGGAACTGGGGCTGGATGAGCGCGCTTATGTGGATGCGCTTCCGCTGGGCCAGCTGCGCGAACTGCATGTAACCGGAGCGCAGCCACATGAGGGTAGACTGCGCGACAGCATGCCGATGGGAGCCGAGGATTGGGATCTGCTGGAGCATGTTCTCGCCCATATCCGGAACGGCCGTGCGGCGGAGCCGTGGGTGACCGCGCTGGAGTACGGCGGCGTGGGGCCGGGTTTCGATTGGCGCAGCGATCCCGCGACGATCGCGGAGCACACGGCGCGCTTGCGCGCTCTTACCGACGGATAAAATCAGCCGAATTATGTAACAGCTAATTAACGTTGTAACGAGCTTTCATTATGTATCTTAGGTAACAATTTCTGGTGTGAATTCATTCAAATGTGTCTGATATCGCGGTATAGTCCAAATGCGATTCTGGGCATCCAGTGCTGTACGCAATAAACTGGTACGCGTCGACTAGCAAGGACAAACTACAGTGAAAACACCGAAACCCTTGGCGTATGCAATTGCGACATCTTTTTTTGCGTTCGCATCGATCGGCGCAGTGAGTGCGTCCAGCGGCAGCGCCGGAAGCTTCGCCGACCTACTTTCTCTGTCCGGCCCCTCCGCCACATTCACCGGCGGCCCGGGCGGAACGCTTTACGTCCCTTCCCCTCCCGGAACCGCCGGCATTCCGGTGAACTTCTTTTTGGACGCCACCCATCAGACAAACGCGATCTTTACCTTGTCTCCTGTGGTGGGGACTTCAACGGCCGTTCCTGTCTTTGGAACATTTCAAGAAACCACGACGGGGGGGACTTTCTCGATCGCGAATGGCTCCACCACCTATCTCTCCGGCACTTACACGAGCGGCATCCTGGGTGTTGCGAATGGCGGCACGACGGTTTCCTTCAAATCGGGCGGCGCCAATAGCGTGGTCTACACCGGCGGAACGTTCCTTGCTCCGGCCGGTTTGTCCGCAGGCGATATCGGCTCGTTCAATTTCAGCTTCTCCGGCGCCAACACCGGCGCCGGCACAGGCGTTTCCGTGGGCGCTTACATCAACAGCTTCGTCTCCCGTGGCGCGTCTGGGACATTCAGCGCTGAGGTTGCCTCAGTCCCGGAACCCGAATCCTTGGCTCCTCTGATCATTGGGGGGATGCTCCTGTTTGGGTTCGGACTTCGCCGCCGGAACGTTCCTGCGGAAATTGCGGCGTAATGCTTTGCGCGACGCACGAGAAAAAGCCAGTTTGAGCGCATGCGCTCAAACTGGCTTTTTCTGAATGACGCCGTCTTAGTTGACTTTGACGGAGAAGGTATCCAGATTGAATGTCGTCGGGAGGATCGCATCCTGGCGGTCGTAAAGCCAAATATCGATCGTCTTGCCCTTATACGTTCCGAGGTTGAAGGACTTCGTCACGTATCCGGCGGTCGCGTTGACATTGTAGAAGCCGCCGACACTTCCCAGAACGGCGCCGGTGGCGGGATCGCGCACTTCGATCCGAAGCAGGTCCCGGGATGAAGTCGTCGTTTCCGTCGTCGAGATCCAGAGCGCGAACGAAAGCGTCGCCGACATGGCCGTGGTCGGGATTGTGACCTGCTGATGCAGGAAGTCCGAGGTTCCCAGGCCGCAAATCGTCGCCTTCCACAATCCAGAAGCCGCCGGCTGGCTGCTTGTCGAGGTGTTAATGACCCCGGCGGTGGCGCTCCAGGGCATCAGAGCCGATCCGTTCTCAAAGCCCGGGTTGCCTAGCAGCTCCATGAACGATGTCGTGGATGGCTTGGCGTTCGCCTCGGGAGAGAACGACGTTTCACCTGCGGCGGTTACCGCCTTGACCTTGTAGTAATACGTCGTATTGTTGCTCAAAGCGTTGTTGCCCAGTGAGGTCGTTGTCACGCCCGTCTTCACCGGTGTCGCCGCCTCGCCGCCCGCCGTTGTTCCGCGGTAGATGTTATAGCTGGTCGCTCCAACGACCGGCGCCCATGACAGGAACACTTGGCTGTTGCCGGCGTTCGCCTGGAGCGAAACCGGTCCCGCTGCGGATGTCGTTCCCCCCGTGGTCGTTCCGCCGGTTGTGGTTCCGGTTGTTCCGCCAGTCGTCGTTCCGGTTGTTCCACCGCCTGTCGTCCCGCCGGTCGTTTCCCCCGTGGTTCCGCCAGTCGTCGTCCCCGTGGTTGTTCCTGTTGTTCCACCATCAGTCGTCCCGCCCGTGGTTCCTCCGGTCGAGCCGCCCGGCGCGAGATCGGCGAGCAGGTTGCCACCATTGAACGATCCCCAGCCAGTCGCCGCGTCGTATCCAGGCAGGGCCGGATAATAGAGGTTCGTGCTGGTCATCACGTCGTGGAAGTCCGAAGCGTAGCGAGCGCCTTTGCCGATGGAGTAAAGCGTGGGGTTCGCGAAGCCGAGCGGAGCAAGGCTCGCCGAGGCGCGCTGCTCGTTGACCAGAGCCGTGAACGCCGACCACAGCGGCGCCGCGCAGCTCGTTCCGCCATAGATGTACCAGCCGCCGCGCAGGCAGATGGAGTATCCGGATGAAGGATCAGACGCTAGAGAAACGTCCGGAACGGTCCGCATGGCCGGGTTGGCCAATGTCGCCGCTTTGACAACTCCTGTTTGATAGGACGGCGCCGACCAGTAGAAGCTGGATCCACCGCCGCTGCCCGCGCCCCGGGAGCTGCGCGACTTGTCGCCCGTGTTGGACCAGGTCTTTTCAGAGACCCATGAGCCGCCGGCGACGCCGGTGGTGAGCGTGGTGCCGCCAACGCCGGTAACGTAAGGCTGCGCGGCGGGATCGTCTACGCTGAGCGAAGATCCATCGTCATACGCGCCGGAGTCGCCGGAGGCGGCGAACATCGATTGGCCCTGCGCCGCCATCTGCATGAAGATTTGATTTTCCGCATCGAGAACATCATAAGGGACCATCCCTTCGCTAATGCCCCAGGAAGAGCTGACGGATTTGGCGAGGTTATCGGTTGCGATCTTGCTGTAGCCGGCGAGTACGCCCGCGCTGGAGTTGGGAGCCTGGTAAACGATGATCTTGGTCGCGCCCGGCGCCAGCGCCATCTGAAGCTCAATGTCCAGCGTGACTTCGCCCTGGCCGTTCAGGTCGCCGGTCATTCCGGTCGCGCCGCCGACGAAGACGTTCTGGAGCGGAACGGCGCG
Source organism: Capsulimonas sp. (assembly GCF_039929585.1). Lineage (NCBI taxonomy): Bacteria > Bacillati > Armatimonadota > Armatimonadia > Capsulimonadales > Capsulimonadaceae > Capsulimonas > Capsulimonas sp. The sequence goes on along the minus strand of NZ_JBDSQY010000078.1, from coordinate 30,693 downwards.
CAGCCCGAATTTCTGCTGATAGGCGGTGATGTCGCTTGCCGAGTATCCGTCCAGCTGAAACAGGGCCAGCGTCTGCCCGGCTCCGCTGCGCGAGGTTCCGGTCAGTCCATAAGCGGCGCGGATGTCGGTAGGCGTCATGCCTCCGCCGGGACCGGAGCCGATTTGGTTGGGATTCTGTGTGATATTCTGAGGCGTGACGAGGAAATTATGAGTTTCCCAGACCGTGGCGTTTTCCAGACCGGTGACGTTGGAAATGAAGCCCCGCATGCTTGCTGGAAGCGATGGTTCGCGATCTGGAGCATAGAATGCTCGTCCATTTAATTGTTGGTAACGCTGTAATCGCAATCCAAATGTCTTTTCCGCGATTGCCGCCGGGGCGTTGACCTCGACGAGCAGCCGGTTGGAATGCTGCTGAGTGATCGTGAATCCGTTCTCCCTAGCAAAATCGACGACCTTCTGATATTGCTGCTGCGTGGGAGAGAAGCGCGCGGCGAATTGCTCCGGCGTCAGATACTTGCCGTAGAGCGCATCGGCGGGATTGTGCAGCCGCTGAATCAGATCGCTTAGCTCCGGCTTGTTGCGAAGGGGCAGGGATAGCGCGAGCGCCACGGGATGATTGGTGGGAAGCTGACCTACGGCGTGAGCCGCCGCAGAGATCGGCGGGATGTGTCCGGAAAGCGAAAATCGGTCAGCGGCGTTTGCTGAATTGGCTATAGTCAGAAGCGCGGCGGCTGCGGCGAAGGCAGACGTGCGCTTGAGTTGGTTAAGTTTCAACGGAAGCGTTCCTTTGAGATCAAGACATTGTCCAGGTGATTCAGTTTGGGCGCACGGAAGCGGAGGAGGGTAACAGCGGCTTCCGTTTCGAGAAAAATCATTCGTAGCGCCTAAACATAATCATAACATAGATTCTGGCAATTTTGCGGGTCGGCAAATATATTTTTGCGTTCGCACGCTGTGTATTTGTAAGCTTGGTTGCTATTATGCAGAGTTCGATGAATATCAAATAACCCTACATACGAATTGTCGGCATTTGGACGAAAATTTGGAGTCTGAAGATTTATTCTGGGAATATTCTGGATTAGAATGAACGCTTGCTTTTATTCCGCAATCTTAAACAAATCAATTATCCATCAAGCATATGGGCTTTTAAATTAAAAGTAAGTTAAAGCAGCAGGGCTTTAACTTTACTATGTTTAATAGCGAGCAAGCGTAATTAATAAATATTCGAATATTATGCGAATCTAATTTAATATTATCGAATATTGTGTTTATTAGACTTTACACACGGGTATAGCTTAACTGCGGTTCTGGATCCCCAGTGTTGTACGCATCTCAATTCCGGCCACAAGCAGTTAAGCGTCGGAATACATCTATATCTATTATTCAGAGAATAAGGGCCCCCTATCGTGAAGACACAGAACACGCTCAACGCAGTTATTGCAACCTCTCTCCTGGCGATTGCTTCCATCAGCATGGCCAGCGCCGCCAGCGTCAGCGCCGGCAGCTTCCCCGACACGCTCGGACTTGGCGGCCCTTCCGCTACGTTCACCGGCGGGCCCGGCGGCACGCTTTACGTCCCCAGCGCTCCGGGAACGGCGGGCATTCCCGTCAACTTCTTCCTGGATCCCGCACATCAAGCGAATGCTATCTTTACGTTTTCGCCCGTATCGGCCACTTCCGCCGCACTGCCTGTATTCGGCACATTCGCGGAATCGACGACGGGCGGCACTTTCTCGATCGCCAGTGGCTCCACGACGTATCTGTCCGGAACCTACAGCAGTGGGATTATGAGTGTCGCGAACGGCGGCACAACGGTTTCCTTCGCGTCGGGCGGCGCCAATAGCGTGGTCTATACCGGCGGAACGTTCCTTGCTCCGGCCGGTTTGACTGTCGGCAACATCGGCTCATTCAACCTGAGCTTCTCTGGCGCGAACTCCGGCGCTGGCAGCGGCGTGTCCGTGGGAACGTACATCAATGGTTTTGTTTCCCGTGGCGCCTCCGCGACGTTCAGTGGCGTTCCCGGCACAAATGGCGGCAATGGCAACCCCGTTCCGGAACCCGGCTCCGTGGCGGCTTTGATGATCGGCGGCATGCTCTTGCTGGGCGTCGTCCTGCGCCGACGGACCGCTTCTCCCACATTCGCCGCCTAAGCGGGGCCTAAGGAGTTGAGCCGGACAGGACAAATGACAGTTGTATGTCATTTGTCCTGTCCGGCTTTTCTTTGTTCGGCTCAGGTATCATAAACCCATCACACCGATGGGAACACGATAGACCATGGATCACAGCGCAGCGCTCCTTGAACTTTCTTCCGGTATGCCGGTCATTTACGGCGGCGACCGCATCGCGTACGTCTCCGAGGAGCTGGCGACCGCCTTTCAGCCGGGCGACAAGCTCCTCGTGGTCCAAACGACCGGCGACCTGCTGCGCATCCCCGCCGAAGTTTCCGATAAGACGAAGTCCGCAGTGGCCGTCGCCTATGAAGCGTTCGCCGGGATGTCCGGCGTAAGCGACGAAGATGTCTCGCGCTTCTTTGAAGAGTTTGCGCTGCGCCTTGGAGATCCAGAAGCATGGTCCGAGATCGCGGCGGCGAACGCCGCGGACGTCGCACAGGCCCAGGCGCGTGGGAGGTCCACGACACGGCTGGCGGCTGGCGAAAAAATGCGGCGTGGAATGGTCGAAGGCCTGCGCGCCTGGCGCGATATGCCGGGGCTGAGTGGCCGGGTGGTGGAGCGCGCCCAGCACGACGGCTGGAGCGCCGAGCAGTTAATGGCGCCGCTAGGCGTCGTCGGCTTTGTATTTGAAGGGCGCCCGAATGTCTTCGCCGACGCCGCCGGCGTTCTGCGCAGCGGAAACACGGTCGTCTTTCGGATCGGCAGCGACGCCCTTGGCACAGCCCGCGCCATTGTGGCCCACGCCCTGGCGCCCGCACTGGAGGCGGCCGGCTTACCGGCGGGGGCGGCGACCCTGGTGGACAGCGCGGACCGTGCGGCGGGATGGGCGATGTTCTCCGATCCGCGCCTTGCCCTCGCGGTCGCGCGCGGCTCGGGCCGGGCGGTGGAGCAGCTGGGAAGCGTCGCGCGCCAATCCGGCGTTCCCGTCAGCCTTCATGGGACCGGCGGCGCCTGGATCGTCGCGGACGCCTCCGCCGATCCGCATCGTCTGGAGCGCGCCGTTTTCCACTCCCTCGACCGCAAGGTCTGCAACACCCTCAACACGGTCTGTCTTCCCCAGGATCGTCCCGAGCTTGCCGATGCGTTCTTGCGCGGGATCACCGCCGCCGGGGAGCGCTTGGGACACGGTTTCAAACTGCACATCGTCCGGGGCGACGAACGCGTCGTCCCCGCTGATTTCTTCACGACTGTCACCGAGGTGCGTCGCGCCGAGGGCGATGTGACCGAGCCGATCGCCGAACCGCTGGACATTGATGCATTAGGCCATGAGTGGGAGTGGGAACAGACGCCTGAAGTGACGGTGAAGTTGGTGGCGACGACCGAGGAGGCCGTGGCTCTCTTCAACAAATACAGCCCGCAGTTTGTCGCCAGTCTCATCACGTCGGCCGAAGACCTTGCCGAGCGCTTTTATCGATCGGTCAACGCACCGTTCGTCGGAGACGGCTTCACGCGCTGGGTGGACGGCCAGTACACGCTGGGGCGCCCCGAGCTCGGCCTATCCAACTGGCAGACCGGCCGCCTCTTCGCTCGTGGCGCCATTTTGAGCGGCGACGGCGTTTTCACCGTCCGCACCCGCGTTCGTCAAACCGATCCCGAGATTGGCCGTTAATAAGGAGAGTGTGAACATTGATTCCAAAGACTTCAGCGCTCTGCGCCCTGATAGTGATGGGCGCGCTGGCATGCGTGTCCGCGGCGCCGGCGAAGCCGCAGACGGTGCATCCCGGCGATGTTTGGCCTGACGACAAAGGCAATCATATCCAGGCGCACGGCGGCGGCATCCTCAAGCAGGGCAAAACCTATTACTGGTTCGGCGAATACCGCGCGCAGGACAACGAGCCCAGTCTTCGCTACGTCGGCTGTTATTCGTCTCAGGATCTGGTCCATTGGAAGTTTCACGCCCCCGCTCTTAAGATGGCGGCGCCTGAAAACTTGGGGGAGCGCTGGGTGCTGGAGCGCCCCAAGGTCTTCTACAACGCCAAGACCAAGCTATATGTGATGTATTTCCATCTGGACAGCAGTGACTATAGCCTGGCGCGCGTGGGCATCGCGACCTCAAAGCACGTAGATCGGGATTACACGTATCTCAAGAGCTTCCGGCCGCTGGGACAGATCAGTCGTGACATCGGCCAGTTTGTCGACGACGACGGCTCGGCCTATCTGATCTTCGAGGACCGCCCCAACGGCTTTCACATCGCGAAGCTTTCGGACGATTATCTGAACGTGGAAAAAGAGGTATGCCTGATCCCCATGCACATGGAGGGCGGCGCAGTGGTCCATTATCAGGGCCTCTACTACGCCATCGGCTCGGCGCTCACGGGCTGGAATCCCAACCCGAACAAGTATGCGACCGCGACATCGCTTTCCGGACCATGGTCGGAGTTCAAGGACATCGCGCCTCCAGAAGTGAACACCTACGGATCGCAGTCGACGATGATGCTGAAAGTGGTCGGCTCCAAATCCACAACGGTGATCTTCATGGGCGACATCTGGAAGCCGAAGACACAATGGGATTCGCGTTATCTGTGGATGCCGCTGGAAATTGGGGACGGCAAGCTCACCCTCCCCGCGCCGAAGGTGTGGACGCTGGATATAAAGACGGGTGAAGCGCTAGTCGGCGGTTAGCTCAACTCGCTATAGACAAGAGCCCCTCCGGCCCACTGGATTAGGACGGCCCCTCCGCCCCAGGATGGGAAGCTAGGAGTTCGCCCCTCCGCCCCAATTCTGGGGGACCGGAAAATGCCGCAGTCCGAAATCGGGTCCCCCAGAATTGGGGCGGAGGGGCCATCCTAGACCTGGCGGTGAGGGCTTTCTTACGCCGCCATCCGCTCCGCCTGCTCCCAGTCGGTCGCGATGCAGTTGCGCCCCCGCGCTTTCGCCACGGAAACGGCGCGCTCGGCCTGAGCGGCAAGGGCCGAGGCGGATTGGCCGACATCCAGCGTGGCGACTCCGGCGCTGACGACAACGCCGCGCTTTTGCCAGCGACCGCCGGCGACGATCTCGCGGAACCGCTCGGCGGCGGCTTCGGCCTGGGCGCGCGTGGCTTCCGGAAGGATGATCGCGAACTGCTGGCCGCCGTAGCGGGTCACGCAGTCACAGGCGCGGGCCGCGCGCTTCAGCAGCGCGGACGTCATCTTCAAAACGTCGTCGCCGGCCGTCACACCGAAGGTATCGTTGTAGTCGCGGAAGTGGTCGATGTCCAGAACCACCACGGACAGCGGCGCTTCATAGCGCGACGCTCGCCAGCACTCCTCGGTCAGCTTGACGTGGAAGGCGCGATGGTTGGGCAGGCCTGTCAGTCCATCAACGGCGGCGGACGCCTCCGCTCGCTCGCTCAGCGTCTCGATCGTTTTGGCCTGCGCCTCCAGCTTCGCCTGCGCCTCGCGCAGCTGCTCCTCGACCTTGCGCCGTGCGGCCGCCTGGACTTCCGCCTCGCGCTTTGCTTCGGTAATGAGTTCCGGCTGGCCGCTGCGGCCGAACGCCAGGATCACCACGGCGGCAAAGAGCACGGCGATCAAACCCCAGCTGATCAGAAGCCCGGTCAGACCGACGCTTTGCGTCATTGTCTCCAGCACATACCGCAGCCTGCCCGCCGCGTCTGCTGTCGGACGCGGGGCAATCAAATGCGCCAACTCAATCAGCGCCGCAGCGCTTGCCGCTCCGATTCCTATTTTTCGCACTCGTATGGAGGCGTTGTTCATCTTCCTCACCTATCGTTCATCGTCTCCCAAAACGCGGTATTGCGTGCGGGCGTGATGATGATCACAAGGGATTCTTCGGCAGGGTTAGTGAAGATTTACAGGGTAAACAGGCGTGGAAGGCCGCCGAACCGCCATTTCCAGTACATCTGCGAGGGCTGGAAGCGCGATCCGGCGTGGGATTTGGGAGGGTGGCGGAGGATTGAGCTGGGGTAGGTCAGCCTCTACACAGCCTGTTCTTCTTTTGGGGGTTCCCACAGTTCGATCCGATTGCCTTCGGGATCAGTGATCCAGGCGAAGCGGCCATATTCGGAATCGTCGCGCTTCGGATCGATCTCGACACCCTCTGCCGTGAGCGCTTCCAGGAGAGCGTCGAGGTCATCCACTCGGTAATTGACCATGAACGCAGCTTTTGTTGGTTCGAAATAGTCTGTGTCCTCGGGAAACGGCGCCCAAACGGTGACGCCTTCCTCGGTCGAAGGCTCCGCGCCACGCCATTTGAACATCACTTCGCCGTGCTCGCCCAGCGGAATGCCGAGATGGCTTGCGTACCAATCGGTCAACACCTTTGGATCTTTCGACTTGAAGAAAATTCCGCCGATACCAGTGACACGTTTCATCGCTTCAACTCCTAGTCCGGATTTATGACAAATCGATTAAAGCGGGCGCACTCCGCTGAATTGTGCTGTAACCACATACCAAAGCCAAAGGAGACGCCTGTTTGGCCAAAGATACACCACTGAGTCTCGACTTTCCTGCTCTTGCCGGCGAGCGAGTGATTGAACTGAATATTTAATAGTGCGCTAACTGGGTCAAAGCAAGCATAAATCTTCGTAAATAATTTGGGCTAGGCGCGGTGCGCCAGCTCCCCCCGGCACAGTCGGGTGTAGGACGCTTCCGAATGCGGGGGAAACGCCGATTCGTCGTCCCAATCGAGCTCGCGGCTGTCCCATCGGTGTTCGAGCCACAACCGCCGGGCGACTGCGGCGCGGTGCCCATGACGCGAATCCCGGCAGCCGCACAGCAGGATCATGGGGCCGGCGATCTGGCGCAGAAACTCCAATCCCAGATGATAGTCGATGATGGAGCTCGCGCCGGCCGCCGCGCCGCAGCCATCGTGATCGGCCAGAGCGATGCAGCGGACATACCGGTCTCCCAAAAGCTCCCGCAGCGCCGAGCCGCGCCAGCGCCGAGCCGCGCCAGCGCGGCTCGGCCGCCATCAGCGCACTATAGCGGATATCCACCACCGTCGCGTCCAAACGCTCCGCGATCCGCCGCAAATCCTCGGGAGCGCGCCCAGGATAGCCGCAATGATAAAGCTCGCCCATAATCGTCCTCCCGTGATCATTAATTTTCTTTAAGAACATATGTTCGTTATTCTTGAGCGAAGAAATCCCATATCTAGATTAAAATGATACCATTTTGCGGCGATTATGTCAAGAGATATTTTGATAAATAGTATAGTTTTGTTCCATTGATATCGCTGCCGATACTATTTTCACGCATTGCAATCCATCTTTCTGACTGTCTGCTTGTTTGAACTTGCAATTAAATGGCTAATATCTTCTGTGTTTTGCCGTTTCTTCTAGTATAATACTGTGATCAATACTAGAACTTTGACTCGATTTTCGACATCATATATCTATTGGAGCAGTGGTCCATGAGGACATGAGGAGCTCTCATCCATGCATAGCGGCAGTTTCTATCGCTCATTAGTGAGCGCGACATTGATGACGGTCATTCTGACCGGAGGAGCGGTTTTCGCCGAGCCGAGCAGCTCAGCGAAGTCCGGAGTTCACGTCGCCAAAACCAAGGAAATCGCAGATCTCTTTCAGCAGGGCCTCAAGCTTGAGGACGCGGGCGATTATGTGGGCGCGGAAAAAGTATTTCTCGACGGCCTGGAAAAATCGAAAATCGCGAAGGATGACAGCAATACCGCCGCCTTTCTCGATCAGCTCGGCTTTGTCTGCTATAAGACATCCCGCTGGGCGCAGGCTGTTTACTACGACACGCTGAACTTAAGTTTTTCTGAGAAGAGTGGTGACGACACCGCGATCGCCCGCAGCCTGAGCGCTCTCGCGAATGCGACCCTCAAACAGGGCCAGGCTCCTCGCGCCATTACCCTCCAGACGCGGGCGCTGGAGCTGCGCAAGAAGCTGGGCGAGCCGCATGCGATCGCCGTCACGCAGGCTGATCTGGGAACGGCCTACGCCGTCTCCGGCGACTACGCCAAAGCCGTAGACGTCTACTCAGATGCATTCATCGCCTTCGACAAAGAGGGAAACAAAGAGTACTCCGCGTATACCGCCAGCAATCTCGGCCGCGCCTTCACACGTCTGAAGCAGTACGACAAGGCTCTGGACAGCTTCAAACGCGCCGGCGCGCTCTACGCGCAGCTGGGCGACAAAGTCGCGCAGTCTCAGACTCAGAAGGATATTGGCGTCGTCTACGAGCGTTCCGGACGGATGGCGGACGCCAAAGCGGCTTACGCCGAAGCGGACCGCATCATCGCCTCTGCTCCTCAATAGCACTGATCTGGGATTCTTGCGCATCGATTCACGGCCGCCCCCAAGGCGGCCGTTTTATTTGTCTTCTTGTGTTTTCAGACGCCGGCTTTGTTCCCAGCGTTTCGCCCGACAAAGCCTTCCCCCCACTCCCGCATCTGACAAAGGATTGATTCCAGTGTCTGTCCGTACTCCGTCAACGAGTACTCGACCTTAGGCGGGATTTGCCGGTAGATCTCGCGATGCACGACGCCGTCTTCCTCCAACTCGCGCAGCTGCAATGTCAGCATCCGCTGGGTGACGCCCGGCAGCATCCGCTGCAACTCCCCAAACCTCTTCGCGCCGCCCAGCAGATGAAACAGGATCACCGACTTCCATTTGCCGCCGATCACATCCAGAGTCGCTTCCACCGAACACCCATACGAGCAGTCAAATCGTTTCGCGCGCATTTCTCTTTACTCCATTAGTTCCTTTTTTGTGAGTATAACACAAATATGTGCGTACTTGCGCTGAACGCTTGTATTCGTCATAATCAAGCATCATCAGTGGATGAGGAGAACAACCATGAAACGTTATGAATTACGAAATGGATCGGGCCTGGAGGCGCTGACGCTTACGGAGCGCGAGACGCCGCAGGCCGGATATGGACAGGTACTTGTGAAGATCCGCGCCGCGTCCCTCAACTACCGGGACTTAATGGTGGCCGAGGGCAGCTATGGCGCGGGCACGGAGGAGGGCTTGGTTCCCCTGTCCGATGGAGCTGGAGAGGTGATTGCAGTCGGCGAGGGGGTGACGCGGGTGAAGGCCGGCGACCGCGTCGCGGGAATCTTCATGCAGAAGTACCTCGATGGCGAGCTGACCCGCGAGAAGTCCGTGTCCGCGCTGGGCGGCGCCATCCCCGGTGTTCTCTCCGAATATGTCGTATTTCACGAAGACGGAGTTGTCAAGTTTCCGGATTATCTGTCGTACGAAGAAGCGGCGACGCTTCCCTGCGCCGCCGTCACGGCGTGGCAGGCGCTGGTCCATGTGGGCGGGATCAAGGCGGGAGACACCATCCTCTTGCAGGGAACCGGCGGCGTTTCACTGTTTGCGCTGCAGTTCGCCAAGATAGCGGGCGCCCGTGTGATCATCACGTCGAGCAGCGATGAAAAACTGGAGCGCGCCAAAGCTCTGGGCGCGGATCTGACGATCAACTACCAGAGCGAGCCGGAATGGGGCAAGCAGGTCCTGGCGCTGACGAATGATTATGGGGTGGATAATATCGTCGAAGTCGGCGGCGCCGGCACCCTCAATCAGTCCTTGGCTGCGGTCCGTTACGGCGGCGTGGTTACTCTGGTGGGCGTGCTGACCGGAGCGGCGGGCGAGATCAAAACCGGCATGATGCTAGGGAAGAATATCCGAGTGCAGGGCATCTATGTCGGCTCAAGAACGATGTTCGAATCCATGAACGCCGCCTTGCTTCAGCATCAGTCTCATCCTATCGTCGATAAAATTTTCGGATTTTATGAAGCTTCTGAAGCGTATGCGTATCTTAAGACAGCGAGACACTTCGGTAAAGTCGTCATTCGTATTGGCGATTGAGCCGAATGTGGCTTGCGGGCAAAACATGTTTGGATCTTTTAATTGTGATTTAGCATGCAGGCATATGCTAATTTAGAATTCAAAAATCCCGATTTTTTTGCCCGGCATATGCTCGTCACTCCCACGTGGCCTGCGATGGCGGAATAGGCCGCCCGACAGAACAACCAACGAGGAAAGAAAACATGACCGACCGCAAGAAGATCGCACTTTGGGGCGCCACGGCCCTCACCGCGGGCCTGCTGTTTCTCAGCGCCCCGGTTTCGCGCGCCGAAGACCCGTCGCCGCCCACGCCTCCGGCCGCTCCGGCAATTCCCGCCGATCCCGCGCCGACCCCGCCGCTGACGCCCGCGCCACCGTCGACGCCGCCCACGACGCCGCCGGCGGTCCCCACGCCGCCGACCCCTCCTGCGATTCCGCCGACGGATCCGGCCCCAGTGAAGCCGATCGACCCGGCCGTTCCCGCGATCCCGGCCACTCCGGTGACTCCGACCGTCCCCGCGACGCCGACCATGCCCGCCGCTCCGTAGCGGGCATCGACATCCAGTCTATGACCTTCGCTCTGCGAAGGCGGAAATAACGGCGGCCCCGCGTGCAATGCACGCGGGGCCGTTTTCAGTTGGTTTTTGGATTCGGCCTCTACGCCGCGCGCAGCACGTATAAAATCCCGTTGGTGGCGGTGCAGGCGAGGGTGTCGCCATAGAGGGCGAGGCCGGCGGAGGCGATGCGGGCTCCGGGTGTGGTTTCGTAGGAACGATGGACGATGTAGTCGGTATCAAGGGTGTAAAGACTGCCGTCGTCGGAGCCGGCGTATACTGTGGAGCCACTGCATACGGGGGCCGTGCGCAAGGGAGCGGCGCTGACGCGCCGGGAGCGGATCAAATTGCCGGTGTCGGCGGCGATCATGTGCAGGAAGCCGTCGTTACCGGCGACGAACAGCAGGCCATCGGGGGACAGCGCCGGGGACGCCGTGACGCCTTTAGGGGTGACCAGGGTGCGCCATCGGATGGCGCCCGTGGCGGCGTCGAAGGCGTAGACCGTTCCGGTCATGGTCGCGGCGTACACCGAGCCCTCATGAAAGATCGGCGCGGCGTTGAACGGGCCATCGGCGGCGGTGCGCCATGTTTCGGTCAGATGGTCCAGGTCGAAGGCGTAAACATGGGAGTCGTCGCAGGCGGCGAACGCGGCGCTGTTTTCAACGGCCGGAGCAGTGTCCAGGCGTCCTCCGAGCTGGAAGACGTGTCGGATCGCCCCATCCGTCCGGTCCAGGACGTACAGAGAATCGTCGGCGGGGACAAGGACGGTCCCCGGAGTGGCCAGCACGCCGCCATAAACGGCGCCCGGAACGCGGCTGTTCCAGCGGAGCGCGCCCCGGATGGCGTCGATCGCCGTGACGGTTCCTCCGAGAGTAGCCGCGTAGAGCATACCGTCCGTCGGATCGATGGACATCGCGCCCCGATCAGGGTACAAGCCGCGCGAGTCGGACAGTTCGTGCTCCCAAAGGGCGGCGCCCGTCGCAAGCTCAAAGGATTGAATGAACGCGCGACCGGCCGTCGAGTCAATCGCCGCGGCGATCACCATGCCGAACGCCAGCAGTGGCGCGCTCCATTCCAGCGCTTCAGCGGCATTGGTGACAGGGAACGAAGGGGACGACCAGCGGCGCGCCAGCTGAATGCCCAGCGGCAAAGGATCGCCGCCGTCGCGCGCCGGCCGGCCACCGGGGCTTGTGGTCCAGTCGCGTTCTCGTCTTAAGATGTGCGAAGCGTTGACGCGGCAGGTGTGCGCGATCCAGGTATTCGGCGCGCCGCAGACGGAGCACAGCCGGATCCGTTCGCCGCAGCGGCGGCACTCGCGCGTGCCTTCGGGCAGCGCCGCGCCGCAGTTCGGGCAGGACGCCACTGGCGGCACGATGCTCAGATCGATCGCAACATCTGCCGGCAGCGAGGCTGCGTCCTGCGCCCCCACCGCCAGATACTGCGCATGCAGCGCCGCCTTGATCGGCGCCAGCGAGCTGTCTCTGGCTCGCTCCGGCCGGAGCTCCGCCACCAATGTCTGCACGGACAGCGGCGCCAGCGCGAACTCCTGCGGATAGATTTCGACCCATGGCGCCGGCGACCGCACGCCGACATGCAGCACCGCATGGGCGTCGTCATTGCGCACCGTCGCCGTGCGCCGCGTCGCCGCGCCGTCGCCGGGGAGTTCCTGGGAGAAATCGAAGGTAGTGAGGTCGATGAGGGGCATGGAAGTTACTTGATCTACTCGCAAATGTCCACGGGTGGCATGCCGGCAGCTTTGGGCAGGCATGGATTGCGTTCAGCGGTTCCAACCAATGGTGGTCGGATGCGTTTTGCTTCATGCTGGCCCAGAGCTGCTGGCATGCCACCCATGCGCTTACTTTGGTCGGCTTTAGGCCGAGATCCTAATCCCGCCCAAACGCCTCGCGCCGGGCGTCGCGGTCGCTGTCGCGGGCGGCGATGCTATCGCGTTTGTCCCAGAGCTTTTTGCCGCGCCCGATTCCGATCTCGATCTTGACATAGCCGCGATCGAAGAAGAGTTTGGTTGGGACGATCGAAAGTCCCCGCTCATTCACGCGGCTGGAGATCTTGATGATCTGCCACTTGTGCAGCAGCAGCTTGCGCACACGACGGGATTCGACGTTGTAGCGGTTGCCCTGGTCGTAGGGGGCGATGTAGAAGTTGTTGACCCACATCTCGCCGCCCTGCACGCGGCAGAACGAATCCTGGAGGTTCGCCAGGCCCAGGCGAATCGATTTGATCTCCGTGCCGGTCAGCGCGATGCCGCAGATGTAAGTCTCTTCGATCTCATACTCGTGGCGCGCTTTTCGGTTAAGAATGGAGACGTTGCGCTTCTTAGCGTCGTCCTTCCCTTTAGTCCCAGTAGCCATATCTCTATTATAGCAGATTCGAGCCGATGGGAAACGTCCGGGAAGCCGCACGTTTAGCGCGCGGCTTGGGGCTGCTTGGTGGAGGTAGACATCGTGGTGCGGTTGCGTCCGCGGTCCTTGGAATCGTAGAGCGCGGCGTCGGCGCGCGTCACCAGATCGACCGGGGCGTAGATGTCCATGCGCACGGCGGAAACGCCGAGACTGATGGTGATCGCGCGGCGGGGCCATTCCTGCTGTTCAATGGCCGTCCGGATACGTTCGGCCAGATGGAACGCCGCCAATTGATCTGTCTGCGGCAGGATGATCGCGAATTCCTCTCCGCCATAGCGGGCGACGGTATCGGTCTCACGCGCTTCGGAGCGGAGAAGATCGGCGACCCGTTTCAGCACGACGTCGCCTTCAGGATGCCCGAAGGTATCGTTGTATTGCTTGAAATGATCGACGTCGAGTAGGATCATCGACAGTGGGATACCATGCCGGCTCGCGCGCCGCCACTCGGCGTCCAGACGTTCCTGGAACGTGCGGTGGTTGGTGAGACCGGTGAGGCCGTCGGTGGTGGCGAGGGTCTCCAGGCGGGCGTTCTGCTGCTCCAGCAGGATCTGCGCGCGGACCAACTCCTCGTTCTGGGCCTCCATCTCGATCTGGACATTCTGCATCGCCTCGTTTTTCGCCAGGACTTCGGCATGCATGGCTCGCAGGTCGTGATGCGCCTGCGCCACGGCCTGAGTACGCTCCGCGACTCGCGCTTCGAGAATCTGGTTCGATCGGCGCAGTCGGCGGCTGCGCAGGGTCATGCCGGCGATCGGCAGCGAGATGATAAGCAGGACAGCAAGAATTCGGAACGGCAGCGATTCGTAAAAATGCGGACGCAGGGTGAAGGCGAACGACGCCGAGCCGATTACCAGCGGATTGGCGCCCTCACGCACGATCACCCGGAACGTATAACTGCCAGGAGGCAGGTTGGTGTAACGCACGCTGTGGTCGTCGACAGCCTCGGTCCAGCCCTTATCGAACCCATCGAGGCGGTACCAGTAACGGAACCCGCCGGAACGCATATAGGATAAGCAGGCGAACCGGAACTTGGCCGACCCTTCGCCTGGCGATTTTGTCGCCGCGTGGTTCGCCGATGTAGGAACGCCGTTCAGAAACGCATCCTCGATCACGACGGGCTGCTGCTCCACGGTCGCCATCTGCGGGACGATGTGAGCCAGGCCATGCTGTCCGGGAAAGAGATATCCGCCGCCAGGAGCGAGCGAGCCGGCGGGAGAGGTCGCCGCCGCTCCTTCGCCGGCGTCCACGCCGACGGCGGCGTCGAGCGGCGTGCAGACGAAGGAGCGGCTTTTTCCGTCCGCGTATTGGCTGATCTCATCCTCGTTCACAGTGAAGACGCCCTTGCTGCTGTTGATGTACAGCGTGCCGTCGGGGTCTTCCATGATTTTATGCACGGAATCGGCGTAGAGGCCGTCCATGGCGTTGATCGTTTGGAACTTACCGTTTGCATAGCGCACGATGCCCGCCCCCCAGGTTCCCATCCACAGGTCGCCGTTTCGGGAAAGAAGGATGTCGATAACGGGTACGGACGGCAGTCCTTGATCGGCTCCGAACCACTGCATCTTTCCGCCGGAAATGTGGCCGACGCCCATGCCGCCCGAGACCCAGACGCCGTCCGCTCCATCTGGGCAGATCGCATAGGCGCGGCCGCCAAAATCCGGATTGGTCAATCCGAAGCGCCGTACGTGTACGCCGTCATAATGGAAGATGTCAGGCCCTGCGATCCAGAGGCCGCCGTGTCCGTCCTGCTGGATCGCACTGATTGTGCCCAGAGAAGAGTTTGCCGGCTTCGCCAGTGTCAGGGCGAAGGGCGTGGTCACATCCTGGACGCTCTGAGCGAGATCCCAGCGATAAAGCCGTCCAGACCGGCTGACCCAGAGGCCGCCGCGCTCATCCTCGCACAGCGAACCGATCGTTCCCGTTCGGAGGAGCGCCGGCGCCGCCGCAATCCATTTGTCTCCTTGAAGCCGGCCTACTCCCGCTCCCGCCGTGCCGACCCAGGTGCGGCCGGCGCGGTCCACCAATACACAGCTGACTTCGGCATTCGGCAGTTGAACGCCGGAGTAAAGCGTGCGATTGAGCAGGGGACGCCGCCGCTGCAGGCCATCGCGCGTTCCGACCCAGACGACGCCTTCGTGGTCGCGCAGGATCGGCTTCGCACGCCACTCTATCGCGGAAGCGCTGCCCGTAACGCAAAATTCTGGACCGTTCGCTCCGCACAAAACGATGCTGTTCTTGGACTGGCCCTGGGTTGTTCCCCAGACATTGTAGTATTGATCTCGGAACAGCGCCAGCGTCATCGTTCCCAGCGGATAATGGCCCGTGACCGTTAATCGCGCACCGGACGGGCGCAGTCGATACAGGATAGGACCTATCTGTGTCCAAAGAGCGCCATCGCCGGACGCCATGATCTGTGTGACGGGCTGAGCGGCGAACTCCTTGGGCGTGACGTTCTTCAGTTTGCCGTCGTCGGAAAGAAGATAGAGCCCATTGCCTCCGCCGACCCAGATCTGACCTTCGGAATACGCCATTGAACCGGACGATCCGAAGGGAAGCGCCTCCAACTCACGGGGCTGCCCCGCCTCAGCCACACGATAAACCTTGGACATCTGGGAGAAGTAGAGAGTCCCATTGGGCGTTACGACATACTGGGGTTCGGGCCAGCCGGTAATGCCGGTGCAGTCGGTGAAGTTGGCCCACTCGGCCAGTTTGCCCTGTTCGCAGCGGTAGAACCGCGAGTCTGTATGCACATAGATGCGCCCGTCGAGCGCCCGGAAAATATTGTGGACACGGTTCATGCTTCCGTCGTTGACGTGAGGCGTCATGTCCTGAAACACGCCGCTGTGCATCCGTGAGACGCCGGAGCCAGCGTGTATCCAGAGGTTTCCGTCTGAGTCTTCGACGATCTTGCGGATATTGTTGCTGACGAGTCCGGGAGTGCCGCGCGTGGTAAATGTGGTGAAATGCTCGCCGTCGTAGCGGACCAGCCCTTCTTGAGTGGCGAGCCAGAGATATCCTTCGCGTGTCTGATGGATCGATTTGATCGACGCCTGCGGAAGACCGTCTGCGGTGGTAAAGGTGGAGGCGACATACTGCGCCAGCGGCAGGCGGGCGCGGGCCTGGGCGGCGCAGCAGAGCAGAGCGGCAAGAATCGCAACGATTCGCGCTGCGTGGGGCGCTCGCCAGGAGCCGGGCTTTCGCCTCAGAAATCTTCGCAAAAATTGTTCCATGGATATAGTCCGCGTGTTACCCTTCCATTATCGGCGGATCGCAGCAATCCATGGATAGGAAATATTGGCGGAATCCTAGTATGCGTCCATTTGATTTCTCGCCAAACCCCGTGTATAATAAGAGCGATTGGTCTTTGTCCCGCGCGGGGCGGCGGCGCGAGCCGCCATGGTTGGATGCTTGGAAACGGGATTGGCACGGACTTTGCAGTGTTGGTAGATTAAGCATCGAAAAAATTGTTGATCTCTCCGCTGCTTGATCCCCCGGACCGGCGCGTCATTCCCCAGCCGGCCTCGCGTTTCAAAGAAAGGTACTTTGCATGAATATTTGTGTGATCGGCACAGGATACGTTGGATTGGTGACGGGAGTTGTCTTCTCGGACCTCGGCAACGACGTTGTCTGTGTCGATAAGCTCTCCGCGAAGATCGACGGACTAAACAAGGGGATTATGCCCATCTACGAGCCGGGCCTCGAAGAGATGGTCGCCCGAAACGTGGCCGACGGCCGCCTTCAGTTCTCCACCGACCTCGACGCCGCCGTGACTAAGGCGGAGGTCGTCTTCATCGCCGTCGGCACGCCGCCGCGTGAAGATGGCTCCACTGACCTGTCCTACGTCGAAGACGCCGCCAAGGGCGTCGCCCGCGCGCTGAACAGCTACAAGGTCATCGTCAACAAGAGCACCGTCCCGGTCGGCACCGGCGACTTTGTCCGCCAGACGATCATGACCAACCGCCGCCGCGCCGTGGACTTCGACGTGGTCTCGAACCCCGAGTTTCTGCGCGAAGGCTCGGCCATCACCGATACTCTCGTCCCGGACCGCATCGTCATCGGCGCGCCAAACCGCGTGGTCGCCATGCGCCTGCTGGAGCTTTACGCGCCGCTGGAGCGCCCGATGATCATCACCGACGTCGCAAGCGCCGAGATGATCAAGTACGCCTCCAACGCCTTTTTGGCCACCAAGATCTCCTTCGCCAACGCCGTCGCCAACATCTGTGAAGTCGCGGGCGCGGACGTCACCCAGGTCGTCAAGGGCATGGGCCTCGACAGCCGTATCGGCGCTCCGTTCCTGTCGGCCGGTCTCGGCTACGGCGGTTCGTGCTTCCCGAAGGACACCCGATCGCTGCTGCACACCGCGCAGGAGTTCGGTTATGACTTCCCGCTTCTGAAGGCCACGATCGAGACGAACGACGAGCAGCCGCGCCGGTTCATCCGCAAGATCCACAGCGTTCTGGGCGGCGACGACCTCAAGGGCCTGACTGTCGGCGTCCTTGGCCTCGCCTTCAAGCCGAACACGGACGATATGCGCGAAGCGAAGAGCCTCGACGTCATCACCGACCTGCTCGCCTGCGGCGCGACGGTGAAGGCTTACGATCCGATCGCCATCGAGAACACGCGCGCCATCTTCCCTCACATCACCTATGGCGCCAACGCCTACGAAGTGGCGGCGGGCGCGGACGCCCTGATCGTGGTGACGGAGTGGAACGAGTTCAAGACCCTGAACTTCGAGCGCCTCGCCAGCATCATGAACCGGCCATTGATCCTGGACGGCCGGAACATCTACGATCCGGAGACGGTTCGCCGCAACGGCTTCGAGTACCACAGCATCGGCCGCGCGCCGCTGTCCCCGATTGGCGCTCCGACCGCCGCCAAGCCCGCTACCCAGAAGGAAGCAGTCCCTTCCGTATGATCGCCTCCAAAACGTTCGGGCCGCTGATACAGCGGCCCGGCGTTCGACAATTCGTAAAGTTCGGGATCGTCGGCGCAAGCAGCTCGGTCATCAACTTCGGCGTCCTCAACCTGCTTTACCACAAAGCCGGTTTTCCGCTGATGTCCGCCCTCACGGTCGCATTTCTCCTGTCTGTGTGCAACGGCTTCATCTGGAATCGCCGCTGGACATTCAAGGAGAGGCGTAGCCATTCCCCCCAGGCGCAATCCCTGCGCTTCCTTGCCGTCAACATCGTCGCCTTTTTACTCAACAACTCGATCGTCACCCTGATCGTCGCCCACTTCACCAGCTCCGGCGGCGGATTGATCGGCGACCGATCCCACTTCACCCAAGTTCTGAACGACATTCTGACTGGCCAGGGGAAAGCCCATTACGGCTTCTGGCTCGTCAACGGCGCCCTCGCCGCCGCCACCAGCGTCGTCGTCTTCTGGAACTACTTCGCCAACCGGCATTGGACATTTAAGAAGTAGTCACGGCGCAATATCCGACCACAACTCGGCTGCGACAAATTGGCTCAAATGTCCAACATTTGTGGTTGCGATTACAATTTCTAAATCGGTTTGAATAGAAAGAACTTGAGCGACGAGGATGACATCTCCGTCTAGAGCTTCTGGGCTGGATGTGGGAAGTCCATTATTTCTGGACTGCGCCCATAGCTTGGCGGCTAAATTGAGATCGGCGTCCTGAAGGGGAAGATAGCGCTCAGGAGTTGCGATGCAGAAAGCGCGCAAACGAGCAATCTGACTTGTTGCATTGAGGCGCTCAAGTTCACGCAGCGTTTCATAATAAGTGATGGCTGGAGCGATAACTCGATTGCCTGCGCGAATGCACTCTTTTACCCATTCTTGGCATCGGTCGAGAAGAGTGGGCGCTGCACCATGCATTGGCTCTCTTTTGGCAACACTGCTTAATGGAAAAGTGTCCAAAACAATCAGGCGCGGCATTATAGCTCCCTCATTCCGAGTTCTCGCCGCGTTTCGTTCGTTCTTCGCTCAAATTCACTCCAAATACGCTGCTCCTGTTCCATCTCCTCCGGAGTCATTTGTGCATCTTCTTTTTTCCATTCCGCGAACAACTGCAGCGTTGGATCAGAGTTCTCAGTATTGGGGGACAGATGCTCAGTGACGAGTTTTTTGACGAGTGTAGCCGTATCGAGGCCAGCATTTCGCGCTTCCTGTGCGAGTTGCGCTTCTTCCTTGGGTGAGAGATCGATTGTTACGGTCATGAAATCACCTCCGAACTTGATAACTTTATTATACCAAAGCCGCTTAACTCGGTGACGCCGTTTGCGTCGGGCTCAGCGTCAGCGCGACTTCCTTCAGCAGCTTTCCATCCAGATAGATATCAAATCGATAACTTCCAAACTTCTCGAACTTTAGGTTCGTGAGGTTGATGATCATCGGAATATTCACTGCACGCGCGGACGCGCCTGCGTGCGCTTCGAACGGCATTGGGCCGACATAGTTGACGGTGTGGCCATCGGCGTCGATCAGCTTCACCTCCAGCATATGCTTGATTCCCTGCTCCTGCATTTCCGCGCGCAGCGAAACCGCCAGCACCATCAGTGGATGCGTCGCGGGCAGCGTGGGGGCGAAAATGTCTTCAAAAATCCCCAGAATATTGAGCTTGCCTTCCGCCGAAACATTCGCCGCGTCCGCGATCACCGCCAGATTAAGATCCATTATTCTTTGCTCGCTCCCGCGCCTTGGCGCATATAAATTTCTTTTGGTCTGTGTCGATTATACCGGGCGGCAGCCACTATAATGAATCCAAAGGCTGTGCGCTTTGTCGCGGCAATGGGAAGGGAAACGAACCATGGGGCTCAAATGGGCCGGCAAATGGATATTGGGATGCATTTTCACCGTGTGCCTTGCGATTTGCGGAGCGCAGTCGCTGTACGCCGCGACTGACTTGTTTCACGATCTGCCCGGCAAGCCCGTCGCACAGCGCGTGCTGTATCGCTGGGACGGCAACTCTCCCAATCGTTTTTCCTGGGGGCGATACCAAGTGGTCATTACACATAATGACCGCTATGACGACGACTCCACTCAATTGTCGATCGTCAACTCACAAGGACGCGTGGTCAAGGAGATCAAAACGGCGTCCGTAGAGGAAGTCGGCTTGATCGAAATCACAGGACGCAAGCCGAGTGAACTGTATGTGCAGACGGCCCCAGTTGTGAATATTCGAACTCTTCGCCGCGCTTACTACTTTACTCAGTCGCCAAGCGTCCATACATTGATGACGACGATCTTCTTGTTTGACGCTGTCCATCGCCTGGCGGATGGTCGAGTTTTGTACGCTGTGAATAGCGTCGCGCCGATGGAGGGGCCATGGCTAATAGACGTGGAGATGTCGCATGGGGAATGCCCGGGGACCGTGGTCGTGGGGGAGCTTCGCGGCCGTCGATTTGTAATCCTCAATCGCCATTACCGCCAAGCTTCGATGCGTGAGGCGCAGGAATATCAACGTCAATTACTCGTATCGATTGAAGATGATGGAATCGCACGGATGGCGTTCGTCATCGGCTATTACGCCAATCTGTATATGATCGGGCGCAGCGCCGAAGCGCGCGCCTGGTTACGCCGGCATTTGCCGCCAGAGAGCCAGCAAGATTTACAGCAAGCGCTGCCAACGCTGAATGAATTCCTGCGACGCGTGCCGCGAGTGGCGTGGGTGTATGATCGCCGTGTTTATCAATTGGACGACAGCGGCAAATATTATTTCCCAGATCGATAAGATCACCGGGCCTCTGAGATAATTTGATCATACGGTCGATAGGTCATTTCAACTTGCTGGCCAAGGGTGGCGTTCCCGCCGAAATTTCCGCCTGCAGGAGCAAGTCCGAAGAGCCGGCCTCGCTGATCGAGTTCATCAACATCGCGGTAATTGGATCCTGAAATACGTGTGGCTTCTACAATAACGCCGTCACCATATTTTGTCACCGATGTCACCTTGAAGTGCGTACCCCATGACCGAGAGTAAAATGCCTCCGCGAGTGGCATGGGCGCCAGCGCGGATTTTGGCTGGAAGTAACATGGCCCGGAATCGGAAATGATCTCTCCTTTCCAATTGATCGCCTCAATGTTCAGCAAGTAAACGCGGTTTCGATTGAAGATGGGATTTTTCCCGGCCAAATCTAAAGTGAGATGAGTTTGAGACACCTCAATGGTATTCGAGCGATGATCGGACGGAATATTGAGGGGAGTCCAGATAATGGGTTGCCCCTTGGCGTTGTTATAGTATTCTCCTGTGATGATCCGATATCGGAAGGCGTGCGGGTACGGTTCCCATGACAGGGACAGCTGTGGTGCGGTGACCGGGATAGGATGATTGACTTTACCCAACGATTGATCAAAAGGGGCGTGGAGATTGACGCGGGAGCGAATCTGTGTGACTGGCAATACGCCGACATGGCTTTCCGCGATAAAGCCTTTATTTAAGATCAGTTTGTACTTTTCAATTTGATTCCCACGCGGTTCCGAGAGAGCGCCGCCGAGTTCCTGTGCAAAACCGTCGCCTGAAAACCGAGCGGCTGTCACTTGGCGATTGGCGGCGCGGTCTATCATGTCATTGATTCCCGAAGAGCTATAAAGCGCCCGGTAAACCGGCAGATAATAACAGCCGTCGGCGTCAGTAATCACATAAGGGTAGATGAGGAGGCAAGTGGGATGCTGCTGAGAATTTTTCATCCCGCTGCATCCAATGGAGGTCCGGAATCTCCATCCCACCACCGGCGAGCCGTCGTCATACTCGGTACGACCCGCAAGCACCGCAGGAGCGTCGCGCAGGGATGCCTTGACCCATTCCTGCCCTTTTTTGTAATTGCCGTGATGGTTGTACCAACCTCCCAGCAGATACTCCGCATAGAAAAAATGAGGATGCTTGGCGAGAATCCGCTCCAGCGAGGATTTGACTGAGGCCGGCGGTGCTTCCTGCCCATTCTTCCCAAAGAAATTGGCTGTCATTCCAGGGCCGATACGATCGATCAGATCCTGATTTTCCTTGGAAATCTCATAGTCTGGCGTTGCGCTGGTAAAAAGCCTCCCATGGTTCAGTGAAACGACACGTACTGGGCGCACGGTCCAGCCCTGCTGTTTGGCCCAATCGAAGTGCGGAGCGTCGATGCCTGCGCCGAGAAGCAGCACGCTGAAGCTAGCCGCCGCGAGGGCGCCGATGGTGACGCCGATTCGCAGGCGTCGCGTCAAGGCGCGGGCGGGCGTCAATGCCGCTGTCAGAATACGCTGGATGCGGCGGCCGACGGCGGATCGGAAGGGAACAACGCCGACGCCGATGGCCCGCTGGATGTGCGACCCTTGCCGCCGTTCCGCGAGAGTCAGCAGGAAGTTCGCGTACTCGCGCGGCGGGCAATCGCGTTCAACCACGGCAAGGTCACAGGCGTCTTCGCTGATATGCTCCAATTGACGGCAAAGCAGCCACAGGAAGGGCTGTGTCCAGAGAACGATACAAATCAGTCGTGCGGCAAGGTTCCAGATGCAGTCGCGGCGGCTAAGGTGCGCTAGCTCGTGCGCGAGCACCGCCCGCTGATCCGCAGGATCGGAATGCTGCACGAAGTCGCTGGAAAGAAAGATCGACGGTCTTACTACACCTGCGAGAAATGGGCTCGCAACGGAGTCATGGACAGACAGACTGGGAGGGCGACGGCTAAGCGCGGCAAGCGCTTCATAAACAGGGCCATCTGAGAGCGGCTGTGCGATATGCCGAAGGCGAAGCAGCGCGATTTGGCAGATGATCATCCAAATCAGCAGCAGTGCGCTTCCCGCGATCCATAGCCATGCGACAACTGTCAGGAACATCCCCATGACCGAAAGCGTGTACGGCGACGGAGGTTTCTGATCGGAGGCTGAAACGGGGTTTGACTCGGCGGCGCTGTCCAATGTCAATCGGATAGAATGTGTAGGAACAGCAATATCTGTCGCTGGCGGCGTGGAACCTCCGGCAGCCGTGGATGTGATGGCTGGTAAGGAGAGTGTCCAGGATGGCGGCAGTAAGCTGGAAAGCGGAGAGGCGATTGCGATGACGGCGACGCCCGTTAGCACCCAACGCCCAATCAGCGTCTGCAACCCGGGGCCATGTCGGCGCGCCGCCCACAGAGCGAGGAGGCCAAGCAGCATCAGAACGCCCGACTGAAGCCAAACGCCGATGGCAATCTGTGCGAAGATGATCATCGTGTTGCCTCCGGCTCGGTTTCCTCGTCGATCAGGGCGCGCAGACGACGCAGTTCGTCGTCCGGCACGCGCTCGTGCTTCAATAAGTGCGAGACTAATCCAAAGACCGAGCCGCCGAAGACGCGGGTGAGGAGGTCGCGTGTCGCGGTTTGACTGACGTCGGTCTGTTCTGAGAGCGGCTTGAAGACGAAGATGCGTCCCCGCGCCTCATGCGCCACCGCGCCCTTTGCTTCTAATTTGCGCAGCAGAGTCTGCACCGTGCTATGGGCAATGGGAGCCGTTTCGTTCAAGGCGTCCGTAATATCTCTCGCCGACGCCTCGCCGCGATCCCAAAGCACCTGCATAATTTGCAGCTGCACTTTACCCATCCGATTCGTATTCGCCATCAATGATCTACCTCGGTAAACGTTATTTGAAGTTTACCATGGTAAACGAAAAATGTCAAATTGAAATTTTAGAGGCGAAACATTTCACGGTTTTTCGCGTCTTTAAGAGTAAGGAAAATATTTATGAACAATCGTCGTCTCACGCCGCAAGGCTTTACTCTGATCGAGCTCCTCGTAGTCATAGCCATCATTGCGATTCTCGCCGCCATTCTGTTCCCGGTCTTCGCCAAAGCGCGGGAGAAGGCGCGGCAGACGTCATGTCTCAGCAACACCAAGCAGCTAGGACTGGCGTTTCTACAGTACATTCAGGATAACGATGAGGCGCTGCCGCTGTCGGGATCTCATGGGACGACTGCCGCCTGCGCCGGTGTTGGGAATGGCAGCTGGGTGCTGCCGGAACTGATCGATAACACGGCGTCCGCGTGCGCCTCGGATAAACTGCCGGTTCCGAACGGGGCGCTTTATACGTACGTCAAGAGCACGCAGGTTTACAAATGTCCGTCAGACCCGAACGCGGACCGGGATACGCTGAGCTACACGATGAACTCGCGGCTGAGCGGAATGACCGACGCATCCGTGCAGGCGCCGTCGGGATGCGTGCTTCTGATCGACGAAAACACGGCTGCGGGAACGGGGCATGTGCTGGACAACGGCAACTTCCTCGCCCCGACCGTCGACCTCCCCAGCGGCGCTCCGACATGGAACGATCTGCCGGCCACGCGCCATACCGACGGCGCCGTGTTCGCATTTTACGACGGCCACGCCAAATGGTATAAGCCCGAGCGGCTGAAGGCGGCGAACTTCGATCCGGCGGCTAATCCGTAAGCGCCTATGTGTCGAAAACAGCCTGACGTTGTTTGGAAGACGTCAGGCCGCGTCTAGTTGGGTTCTACTGGAAGTTACGGAACGTTACCGATTTTTCCGAAGTCACGAAAAAACCACGTAATTCGACCGATTCGGGATGGGCAGGATCCTTGATGTCTACGTAGCTGGGACTGCTGGACCATGCGGCGTCATCGATGAACGCAATCACTTGGACCGGCGCATCTTCGGGTAGGCTCTGAACCGATGTCGTCTTCGCATCACCGGGATGTCGGCAAATGTAGCCTTTGGTCGTAACTCTTCCGTTGCTGTCGCGGGCCTCAATCTTCATGGAGTGGCCTGGGGCTATTTCCGGGAACCGGACGATAACCCCTCCGGCGATCATGGATGGCGGCGTGGGCGGCTTCGCCTTGTTGTCCGCAGCTTGGCTGCCGGCGTCTCCGACGCGTGTCAGACGGATGATGGACTTCGCGCCGTCTAGAAACAATAAAGTGTTCCCGCTGAGCTGGTAACGTGTGGTTTGTTCCGAATGGAACGGCTTCGCCACGCCTTCGCGCCACATGGCCCGTGTCATGATAACCTTGAGACGATTCCCTTTCATTGAGTAGGTCCCAAAAAGATGTGGGATACTGTGGGCAGTGTTGCACTCGAATACGCCATTAGGTTTAAAGGCCACATAATCGTAGGAACGGCCATCGTCATGATCTGGATTGCTAGGCATCTTCCAAACTCCTAGCAGGGACGTTTCAGTGGGCTTCGATTTCGCCTGAACGCTCCACGGCAGCGCGGCGGCGGCCCCAAGCGCCAGGACGCACACTGTCGCCTTCATGCCCCATACGGGGGTTGTTATCATCCGTTTCATCGTTTGCAGTCTCCGTTTCAATAAGTGAAATCCGGCGCTCATTCCGAGGGATCCCGCTGGACAATGACGTCCGTGTTTCATTTCGAGATTGACGAGAAACTCCGCGTAACGGGCGGCGATCAATCCCCCAGACTCCAGCACCAGCATATCGCAAGCCTCCTCCCGAGCCAACTCCTCTTCACGGCGAGTAAGCCAAACGAGAGGATGCACGCAGAACAGGGCCGTCAGAATGGCCGTCGGCAGCGACCACCACAAGTCGGCGCGGCGCAAGTGCGCCATTTCATGCGTGAGCGTCATACGCCGCTGCTCTGGACTGAATATGTCGACTTGGTTCGCCGGCACGATGATGATGGGCCGCAGGAGACCGGCGACGAGCGGAGCCCCAATATCGGTGGATGTTTTGAGCGCCGGAAGTCGTTTGATTCCCATGCTGGCGGCGACTTGAGCTAAATCGTCCGTCCAGTTCCGTGAAACAATGGGAGCGGCGCGCTCGATCAATCGCCGCAGCGCCACCCACTGACCCAGCATTCGCGCCGCGCACCATAAGACGCCTATGAGCCACAAAGCAGCGAGGATCAACTCTGGCGATGGGAGAACGTGAGAGTTCTCAATGGCCGTACCCTGGATATTGGCCGAGGCGACGGCTGAGACCCCCGCGCCGGAATGGTGTATTGCGATCGGCGCAAAAGCAGCCCATCGCACCGGTGTGGTCCGCGCTGGAAGCATGATCGGAATGGCGCCTCCGAAGAGGCCCAGCGCTAGTTTAAGATAAGATAGTCGCCAGAGCCAGCATCGGGAGGAGGCTGAAAGGTGAGGAGCGAGACGGCAGAACGCCCAAACAAGCACGATGAAAAGTGTCCCTTGCAGGCTTGTCCGCCAAAGCACGGAGAGTACGGCGGCGGCATGTGCGTTTCCGGACATAAGGATCTGTGATAATGTCATGGCGCCTCCTCCTCATTTTCCGTAGGCTGCTCCAAGTCTTGAACCAGCAGTTTGAGTTGATTGGCCTCCGCGTCCGTCAGCCCCTGGGCGCGCGTGATGTACGCGACAAACGGCGCCAGCGATCCCCCCAGCGACCGCTGCACGAACTCCTGCACCAGCGATTCCAATACCTGCTCCTTGGGCTGAGCTGCGGTATAAGAAAACCCCGCCTCCGTTGCCTGGCGCGTGACAAACCCTTTTTTACGAAGATTTTCCATCGTAGTCAGTAGCGTCGTGCGAGCCAGACTATGAGTTCGGCCATACGTTTCCGTCATTTGACGGACGGTGAGTGGACCATGGTCAGCAATATGGCGCAACGCTTCCAATTCCTGAGCACCCAGTGAGCGTGTTCGCTGTATCACAAATTGTTCCTCCTCTCTTTGTGTCTGACTAATTGACTAGTCTGTCGCTATTATACGGCAGACTAGTCAATTAGTCAACAGGGAGAAAAAATTGTGTGCTCTCTTTAGTTCGCCTACGCTAACCCTTAGGGGCGGCGGTTTTGGGGGCTGAATGCAGACTTTTCGCGAGGGCGGCCAGTGTGGCGTCGTTTGCGTTTCCATCCGTCAGATCGATCACGAAGCCGTCCCAGTGCGGCTTCATGGCTTGCAGCGCCTCCAGCAGCTGCGTAGGAGAATCCGTCACGTCGCCAGAAAAGGCTTTGAGATTGAGGCGCGATTGTTTGCTCGCATCGACGGCGGTGCGTTCTGCATCGCCGCCGTTCCAGGGAGCCGTGACGATGCGCGGGAGCGGCTTCTGGGGATCCTCCCAAAGGCCGTACCATCCCGTATCCCAAACGCTGCCCTGTGCGGGAACGAGCAGTCCCAGAGGGCGGCCGGCGTCACTTTTCGCGGACGCCAGTAGTCTTCTCATGAAATCCGAAAAGACGGCCGCTAGGTATTCGTCCCACTGGGGCCGTCCCGCGCCTTCGAGCGCATAGTCACGGAACTCCGGGATAAACAGCGCGGATACGGCAGGCCCGGCATCGGCGTCAGGATCCATATCGATGGGATCGACGTGGCGGCTGCGCAGAAACGCCAGGCGCAGAGGCTCGGTGAATCCGAGGGTATATCCCAAAGTGCGGTCTTGAAAGGGATTGCCCCATTCATACCCAAGCGGCGCTTTCGCGCGCACGGCGACGGCGCCGACGCCGGGTGTTGCTGAGATGTGGGCGATCAGATTTGTCACTGTGTCCGCGACCATCGGAGCGGCGGGACTGACGAAGACTTCCGAGGGCGCTTCCATCGTTTCTGAGTTTTGGTTGGCGACATCCTGATAATGCTGACCCCATGCGCCCGCCTGCGCCGAGTTCTCGCCCAGCAGCGTCCGGTCTTGAAGCTCCTTAGGGGCGTCGGCGCCCCAGTCCAGCGGCGTCAGGATCGGAACGATGGAGACTCCCGCGCCCTGGGCTTTGGCGAGCGCTTCCGTAAGGATATCCGGGGAGCCGCTCAGATGCGACTGACCCTGAGAGAAAACATCCAGCCAGAGTTCGTTGAACCCGATCGCCTTTACTTGGGAGATAAGATGATCGACCTCGGCCGCCGTGCGCGGCTGTGCGATCACGGCGCGGCGCCCGAAATGGGCAAAGGCGGCCTTCAAAGCCGGCGCGGGTGGAGGCGGCGCCGGCGCGGCGGGCTTTGCGGCCTGTTCCTCCTGATATTTCTGAGCTTCGGCCCGGCCGCGCTTTTGCCAAAACTCTTCCTGCAGCTTTGACGAAGGGCGCAGGGCTTCCTGTACGCCGAGATAACTGTCCATCACGACCGTCCCATGCAGCGCCTCGGTGTCCAAAAGCACTGTCGACGTCGCGGAAAGCCAAATTGTCGTCTCGGTGGTTAGCCTCGTGGACGGATTTTGAGGATCGGTCGAGACTTTATGCGTGTCGTTCCAATCCCGGACTAGACTTTGGACGAGTTGCTGCTGACCCGGCGTGAGCGCGCTCAGGGGAACCCGGGAGGAAAGGTCGGCGCCGGGGATATAGCCCGGCTCGGCGAGCGCCGCCTTTTTCTGCGCATCGGTCATAGTCAGGGCGTCGCTCAGCATCGTTTCCTCCGATGTCGCGCGTCTCTGGATCGCCCTGTCTCCCGCAGCCGCGATCGCGGCCTTACGCTCCATCTCCGCCTGCTGGGCGAACCGTGTCAGGATCATGCGGCGCGTCCCAGAGCCGCGCAGATCGTTGGTCAGCACATACGCCGGGCCGACCTTGCGGTATGTACCGCGAACGCAAAGCGCGAGCGCCCGCAGCAGGTCTCTGGCGCGCGCGGACTGAGGGCCAAGGAGCGTTACTCGCTGTTTTTCATAGCGTCCGTCTGCATAAAGCTCCGTATGCGTGGCGACGCCGATGCGTGTGACCAGATCGCCGACCGTGCTGACGTTCGTCAAGTCGATCGCGGCGGAGAATGCGTCGCCCTCATCGCTCAGGTCAGACTTCTTCAGGACATTGGGAACGGTGGCGCGCAGGGTGGCGCCATAGACTTTCTCATGCGGACCCTCACCGCTGTTCCCGCCCAGCGCCGCGAATTCCGGAGCGCCTGTGACCGGCGCGGACGCCCCAATCGACGTATTCGGGTCACCCACGATCGGGATGGAAATTTCCGTGCGCCGCGTCAGTCGGAGACGCCCACTCAGAAGCTCGCTCATCTCTAACTTTGGTGGCGGTTCGACTAGGGCAAACTGCGCGAACCCGCCCTTGCGCGGAATAAATGAGACGACTCCGTCGGGAAACATCGCCCGGTAAAGCGCCTTCTGTTCCTCGGTCACTAGGTCTGAGACGCTGAGGCCGCGCTTGCCCGTGAGCAATTTCCACTGGTCGTCGCTCAAAGCCCCCAAGAGCATTTTGAACGCATCCGAGGACGGCATCCCGTCATAGGGATCCGGCTTGCCTGGGTTGGTATTGAGCACGGTCATCGTCGCGGGCGCGATCGCCGTGACATCGTGAAAGTCCTTCGCCAGAAACCCAAACGCCGCCGCGATGCTTGGCGCCCTTGCCTCCGAGGCTGGCAGCGGCGCCTCCTGCGGAAGATAGAGCCCCTCGGCTCCCACGGCAAGCGTCACTTGCGACTGCGAAGGCGGCGCTTTTTTCAGCGCCTGCTCCAATGTGAGCGGGTCGCGCGCCGGGCCGACGATAAAGGGAGGCTTGCCTTCCGGGATGATGGCCTGCGCCGAATCACAGACACACAAAAGCAGGGAGGCCACTAGAAAATACGACACTCGGTTCATATCTCCAGTATAGCGCGTTGCTCTGGAAAATTGAAGGAAAGAACTCGTGATGCGATCTATTGATACGCAGCGACTCTTTGGCGTTCGTCTCTTACAAGGAGAAAATCATGAACAATCGTACTGTCATCACTGCGGCGCTCGCCCTGGGAGGAAGCGCCGGCTTTTTGATGGGATCTGGCGCATTGCGCACGCAGGCGCAGCCGCCCGTAACGCCTGCGATAAGCCTCGCCGACGCCAGCGAATCGGCGCGGATCGCCACTCTGGAAAAGCGCGTGAAAGCTCTGGAGACGCGGCTCAATAAAGTCGCGGTCTTTGTTTCGCCATCGGGCAGGAACCCTCTCGCAACTTCTAATGAGTACCGCGCGGCGCCGCCACCGGCCCCAGAGTGGCGTGTTGTTCCGCTGGACAAAACAAACGCCGACCGTTAGAAAGCAAGGAGCGCCGGCCTTGCAACGTGAGGCCGGCGCGTCCTTATTTATGCAGCAATAGATCCTGAGATAGTCTTTTTGCAATCATGGCACAACAAATGCAGTGATAATTCATGAAGAAATTCCTTCGAATGATCTCCCGATCGCTGCGGGTTTCGAAGCGATGACACGCGATCGCGACAGACCGCCCGAATGGCCGCGCGGATCATCTCATCTCTAAGGATAATACTTCATGAAGTGTCAGCACATTGTTCTCGTCGCCTTCACATCCGCAGCGCTTGCTGCCATTGTGGTTTCGCCATCCTTCAGCGCAACGACGGTCTCGACATCATCGAACCTGACCCACAACTTCTTTGGCTTCAGTTCCGTCGGCCAGACGTTTACCGCACCGACCGACAACATTTTGGATAGTTTCTCCGCGACCTTCGTGGATACCCAGGCTCCGCTCACGTTCTCGCTTTTTTCCTGGAACGGATCGACGACGACCGGAAGCGCGCTCTACACCAGTGGGCCATTGGCGGGTACGACTGCGGGCGGAATCGCCACCTTTAGCTTCACGGGCATCAACACCACCCTGACGACCGGAAACACATACGCCGCTATCTTTGATGGCTCAGCTATCTACCAAGTAGAGGTCGCTCACGATCCCAGCATCGATCCCTACACAGGTGGTCAAATGATCGCCGGCTTGGGACCGGGATTGTTCACCATCAACGACAGCCAAAGTTTTTTAAAGTATGAGGATATGGGCTTCACCGCCAACTTCTCCGGAAGGGTGTCCGGAGTCCCCGAACCCGGCGCGCCCCTCACACTCGGCGTCTTCGCGCTGAGCCTCGCGGCGATTGTATTCCGCGCTCGAAAGACAAATTCGAAAACCGCGTAATCCGACGACAAAAGCAAACGCCGACGCCCGTGGACTTAACTGTCCACGGGCGTCGGCGTTTTTTGCTT
>NZ_JBDSQY010000077.1:0-18330 GCF_039929585.1 Capsulimonas sp. | reverse complement strand
GTATCATGAGACGATGACGCAGTATATTCAAACCCTGCGGATCGAGCACGCCCAGCACCTTCTCCTGCAAACGAACATGACGGTGAATGAGATCGCCCGCGCCTGTGGGTTTATGCACGTGACCTATTTCATCAAATTGTTCCGGGAAAGCACCGCAATGACTCCCAATGCGTATCGCCGCAACTACGGACTCCTCCTCGTGACGACCTATTGATTGAGCCCTCACCGACGGAACAATGTCGGGACCAAAATTGCATTCTCCTTAAACAATATTTTCACTTTGATTCCTATTTTGACACTTCTTTGACTTGCGACTGTTATTCTGTGCGCGCCGATGCGTATACGGATAAATTTTCAGCAAAGAAAGGAAGCGATAGAGCATAGAGTTGTTGAAGCTATTTGCGCTTAATGCAATTTAGGTTTATTCTGGACTTGACACAATTCGTGATCCTCGTGGAGTTTCGGAAAGTAAGCCCATGCGATGGGCATTATCAGGAGACACAGCATGCACATTCGACGACGCTTATCGAGCACAGGGGCGCTAATCGGCGCAGCCGTCTTTTTGTCCCTCACCGCCGTTCCCAGCCACGCGCAGCGTCTTTTCGGCTTGCGCGGCCATGGCAGCGTGCATCGGGGCGTTGCGCAATCCAGGGCGCTGTCGCGGCTGGACGCGAGCTCCGGTCTCGAGCTCGCCATCAGCCTGCCGGTGCGAAACCAGGCTCTGCTCGACGCAACGATCCAGGAGCTTTACGATCCGAATAGTCCTAACTACCATCAGTATTTCAGCGTCGATGATTTCAACAAGACGTTCGGGCCCACGGATCAAGATTACAATACAGTCATTACGTTTCTGAAAGCCCACGGCTTGGCGGTCAGCCAAACTTACAAGAACCGAATGATCGTGGATGTGCGTGGATCGATCGGCAGCATCGAACAGACCTTTCACGTGCATATGAACCGGTATCAGCATCCCACCGAGAATCGGACATTCTTCGGTCCCGACGCCGAGCCGACCGTGGATCAATCGGTCCCGATCCTGGATGTGACCGGCCTGGATAACTTCACGCTGCCGAAGCCCAAAAGCACGCGCGTCTCGTCCGTGGCCGTCAGCAGCGCCACGGGAACAGCGCCCGGTGGGGGTTACCGGGGAAACGATTATCGCGCCGCTTACTGCCCGCGCGTGACGCTGGATGGGAAGGGACAGACGATCGCCTTGTTCCAGTTCGGAAGCTACTATCCGGCGGATATCACGTCTTACTGCACGCAGTCGGGACTGCCGCCCGCCAGTGTCTCGCAGGTCCTTTTGAACGGCGTCTCCTCGACGCCGGCGGCGGGCTCGGACACATTGGAACAGTCACTCGACATTGAAATGACGCATGCCATGGCGCCGGCCGCCAATATCTTGTTCTACACCGGCAATAATGCCGCCGATATCTGGAACCGGATCGCGACGGACAACATCGCCAAGCAGGTCAGCTCCTCCTGGAGCGTCAGCCCTCCGCCCTCGACCCTGAACCAGATTTTGCAGCAGATGGCGACGCAGGGGCAGTCCGTGTTCAACGCCAGCGGCGATGGCGGCTATTCAGCCTCGCCGTTCGGATGGGACGACAACCCCTATATGACGAGCGTCGGCGGCACGGTGCTCACGACGGCCGGCGCGGGCGGCCCTCAGTTCTCGGAAACCGGCTGGGCTTCGAGCAGCGGCTATATCAGCCCCAACTTCCCCATTCCCACCTGGCAGCAAGGAATCAGCATGGCCGCGAACGGCGGCTCCACGACCGAGCGGAACTGCCCGGATGTCGCCATGGTCGCCGATTCGCTTTGGACGATCTGGAACAACGGCGCGACGGGATATGCGGCCGGCACCAGCGCGGCGTCGCCCCTGTGGGCCGGCTATATGGCCCTGGTCAACCAGCAGGCGGCGGCGCACGGCAAGCCCACGGCAGGCTTCATCAATCCGGCGGTCTACGCCCTGGGAAAGAGCGGCTCCTACGGCGCCAACTTCTACGATGTGACGTCCGGCAGCAACGGCAAGCCGGCGGTGGCGGGCTACGATCTGGTCACTGGCTGGGGATCGCCCAAAGGACAGGCTCTGATCAATTACCTCAGCGGCTCGACCGGCGACGCTCCGTTCTTCATGATCGTCAACCAGACCAGCGGCAAGTGCCTGGATCTGATCGGCGGCAGCCTCAGCAACAGCGCTAACACCAACCAGTGGTCGTACGACTACAACGGCCCCAATCAGCGCTGGGCATTGGTTCCCACGGAAGGCGGCAACCACTTCAAGATCGTCTCCTGGGTCAGCGGCAAGTCCGTTTCCGTCTCCAACGATTCGACGGCCAACAGCGCCCAGCTCTGGGCGTACGACTACACAGGCAACAATCCGAGCCAGCAGTGGGACTTGGTCGACGCCGGGAACGGCTGGTACAACATCAAGAACGTCCGCAGTGGTCTGCTCATGGATGTCTCCGGATCCAGTACGGCCGACAACGCCAAGATCCAGCAGTACGCCAACACCAACAGCGGCGCGCAGCGGTGGCGATTCCAGCCGTGGGGTAACTACTACATCCGCGCGGACGGCGGCCGGTACATCTGCGTCCAAGGCGCCGGCAGCACGAACGGCAGCTCGATCATCCAGTACGATCAGCAGAGCAACCCCTGGTTTAAGTGGAGTTTTACGAGCGAAAGCGATGGCTTCTACGGTCTGTTCAGCCTCAACGCCCCAAGCCGCGTGCTCTGCGTGGCGAACGGTTCGTCCGCCGCCGGCTGGAACACGCACCTCTGGGATTACAACGTCAGCAACGCCGGCGATCAGAAGATAAGAATCCTGCCGAAGACCAACGGCAAGTTCAAGTTCTACTGGCAGCACGACGGCATGACCTGGGATATTCCCGGCGGCGCGACCGGCAACAATATTAACCTCCAGCAGTATCCCGACAACGGAAACTCCTGGCAGGACTTTGGCCTGGAGCGTATTCCTTAACCGAGACCTCTCCATGCAAGCGGCGGACACTGAGGCTTTCTCAGTGTCCGCCAGCTGTCTTCTCTGGAATAGTTTTGGTATGAATTTTGGAGGCGAAATCAGCTGTTTAAAGGCTTTTCATATGTACCAAAGTTACAAAAGTTATATACAGTTGCCGTTTTGTTCTATATACGTCCTCCTGGATCAATGATATAATAGTCCTATACTTGGTCCAATAATACCAACAGGCACTTATTATTCAAAGGAGAAGATCATGTCCATTCAAAACTCAACACGACGCAAAGCGTTCACACTGATAGAACTGCTCGTTGTGATCGCTATCATTGCAATTCTTGCCGCCATTTTGTTCCCTGTTTTCGCCAAAGCACGAGAGAAGGCGCGTCAGATCTCTTGTCTGAGCAACCTCAAACAGCTAGGTTTGGGCATGCTGCAGTACAATCAAGACAGCGATGAGTCATTCCCGCGCTCAAACTGTCCTCCGGACCGTGACAACTGGGCGCAGGTCATCTATCCTTATGTCAAATCCATGAATGTGTATAAGTGCCCGGATAATCCGGATGGAGCTCGGTTTGATCCCACCAACCGTTGGAATAATGGCGCAGGCACTCAAAACGTAACTTGGATGGGACAAACGAACTGGCTGACCGGATCACAGGCAATTCCGTCATCATATGGGATGAGCAATTTCATCGGCGCGTTTGAGCTCAACGGCGGGCGGGCTCTTAGCCAGGCGAATATCAACGCGCCGGCGAATAAGATCCTTCTTGCCGAGCGATACGGCAACAACAACGGCGCGAAGGTTCCCGGCTGCAACCAGCCGCCTGCCAATCAGGACGGCATGGGGTGGTCGGACTGGGATACGACAAACACAAGTACGACTTGGTCATATGCATGCGAACTGTATGTTCCGCACACGAAGCAATCGAATTTCTTGTTTGCTGATGGCCATGCGCGATCGATGCGCCCCGTCAATACCACTGGCGTTAATGGACAGCCGAACATGTGGGGGTGTATGAGTAATTCGACCGTCAATGCTCAGTATCCCGCCTGTACGCAGGGTGACGTGAACGCAGACAATCCAGATCCGGTGCAGACGCAGTCCATGCAGATGCTTGAGAACAACTCCCCTGGCTAATTTCGCACAGTACGCTTAACTAAGAGGTAGAAGTATGGAGCCGCCGAGAATTTTCTCGGCGGCTTTTGTCGTTGGGATCTTTCTTGCTGCCGATTAAGCGTACGGTCCGATGGGTATGACTGAATTACGAAACTTTAGGAGGTGGCGCCATGGCCGGAACTGTTGTGGGCGTATTTGAGGATAACAAAGTCGCGGAGGCCGCCGCCCAGGCTCTGCTGGACGCCGGCGTTCCGCTGAACGACATATCGCTGGTCCGCAAGGGCGGAGGCGGTGAAGTGGGGACTCCGAGCTTGGATGGCAATGCGCCGGAGCGGAACTCGGATGAGTTTCTCTCGCATGCGGTGCGAGAGGTGCCCACACATGATGTGGAGCAGCCGATCCACGCCGCCGATGAAATTGCGCCGCGCGCGGCGGTCGGCATCGTCACCGGCAGCGCGCTGGGGGCGCTGCTGGTATCGCTGGCGGTGCTTGTGCCGGGGCTGGGAGCAATCGTAGCCGCCGGGCCGCTGCTGGCGATGATGTCCGGCGGCGTGGGCGGCGGCGTGATCGGCGGCCTGATCGGCGCTTTGACGGCGGGGGGCATTCCCGAGGAAGCCGCGCAGTCGTACCATGAGCACGTCGCGGCGGGCGATACGCTGGTGACGGTCCTCGCGAGTGATGGCAACCACGAGAAGCTGGAGAACATCATCCAGGAGCATGGCGGGCACGAGCTCGGCTACTTTTCGCGCTTTATCGATTCGGTCCAAAGTATCGAATCATAATTTGCAGAGAATGCAGTGTTTGAATGAAACAGAGCGGGCTTCCCACAGGAAGCCCGCTCTATTCTTGAGAGAATTACGCGGATTTGATGGCGTCATACCGGGCGGCGACGGCTTCCCAGTTGATGACATTGTAAAACGCCGTGATATAATCGACTCGCTTATTCTGATGTTTGAGATAGTAAGCGTGTTCCCACACGTCTATCCCCAGAAGGGGCGTCCGGCCTCGCGAGAGGGGGCTATCCTGGTTGGGCAAAGGCTCTAAATCCAGGCCGCCCGATCCTGCGGTCAGCCATACCCAGCCGCTGCCGAATACGCCCAGCGCTTCTTTGGTGAACGCCGCCTGGAAGTTTTCAAAGCTGCCGAACCGCACTAGCATGGCGTCGTTCAGCGCCCCGCTCGGCGGCTTCGAGCCGCCGTATTTGCCGAGCGTCTGCCAGAACAATGTATGGTTTGCGTGGCCGCCGCCATTGTTGCGGACCGCCGTGCGGATCGGTTCCGGGACAGACTTTAAGTCTTTGAGCAGATCTTCCACGGACTTTGATTGCAGGTCGGGATAGCTCGCCACGGCCTTGTTGAGGTTGGCGACATACGCCGCATGATGCTTGTCGTGGTGGATCTTCATCGTCGTCGTATCGATGTAAGGCTCAAGCGCGTCGTAATCGTACGGCAGTGGCGGCAGGACGAACGGTCCAGTCGCCGCAGGCGGGGCGGCCGGCGTGACCGGCGCCGGATCGGCGGCTTGGGCGACACGAGGCGTATAAGCGGCGGCGGTAACACCTGCGGCGGTGAGCAAGGCGGACTTGAGAATCTCGCGTCGGGTGATCATGACCAATGTCTCCTAACTGCTGTGGTGTAAAACAAAGACCGCAGGCAATCATTTTCGTCTGCGATCATCGTTTCCACTATACCCGAAATTGAAACTGCTATTGCAGCGGCAAACTCCAGAAGCCACGCGGCGCGCTAGCGGACAGGATCAAGGACGATCGCGTCCAGCCCAAACTGAGAGTTCGCTGAGGCGGCGTTTGTGCCGGGAACGACGACGGTCAGCTCTGAAGGGCCAGCCGGCAGTTGTATACGTCCCAATGTTACCGGACCGCTGCTGACGACCTTGTCTGAGTATCCGTCAAAGACGCCGCCGACTGTCTGTCCATTGATTTGAAACGCCGCCTGCCCGTAATCGTTCGCTTTGGTGAGAGAGAGCGACACGTCGTAGGCTCCTGCCTTCGGGGCGCTGAACGTGAGTGTGAGCGTGTCGCCGGCTGCTTGCCCCACCCAGATCAACTGGCTGTCGTCGCTCCAGACGGAGTCGAAATCCAGCATGGATTGTGTTCGGAGCTGACCTGCGCTGACGCGTGTGGAGCCAGTCAGCGCTTCGCCCTCGATGGCGTTCGCAACGGAAGGATGGATGGGAGCGACGCGCGGAAGCGCGATCTGGTCGGCGTCCGGAAACTTCGCCCATGGGGTCGCCGGGCCATCGGAGTACCAATAAGAGACCGAGGAGTAGTATACGCCCGGCGTGTCGTTGCCGGGGCCGTGTTCAATCTGTCCGTCCAGCGACTTCTCGAAAACCGGCGCCTCGTTCACGAACCATCGGAAGCAGTTGAGCTGGCCTGCGTCCTCATTCTTGACGAAGAGCCCGTTCATCGGCAGGCAGTTCGGGCCGGTATTGAAGCTCCACGCGCTGTTGAACCCGTCCTCCGTGCCTGTGCCATTCCAGGGACCGACGACGGTCGCCAGGCCGTTCTTGGCCGGCGTCCACGTCTGCGAATCTGACCGGAACTGCTCGTCTCCCTCGATAAACCCAATCCCATGACGGCTGGC
The DNA here is from genome assembly GCF_039929585.1 of Capsulimonas sp. Lineage (NCBI taxonomy): Bacteria > Bacillati > Armatimonadota > Armatimonadia > Capsulimonadales > Capsulimonadaceae > Capsulimonas > Capsulimonas sp. The sequence continues at coordinate 11,630 of NZ_JBDSQY010000077.1, read as the reverse complement.
CATTGTCTGGACGACGCCGACAAACTTGCCGCGCTGTCCCGCGATATGCGCCCAGGAATGTGGCTTGCCTGTCTCGGTGATCTCCTGCGACCAGAGCGCATGGAAATATCCTTCCTGTTTGCCGTCGAATGCTCCCGACGCCACCTGTGCTGTCCATCCGATTTGGAGCGGCGTCGAGTTCCCATTCTCCAGCTCAAAGCGCGCTGTGCGCGCGAACGGCATCGGGAAGTACGCCAGCATCGATCCATCCGGGGCGACGGCGAGGAACAGCGTTCGGAACGTTTTATTGTGGGCGTAGGCGTTCCCAAAGAAGTCCGCGACAGGCGCTTCGATGTCTGGCGTTTGATGACCGTCGAAATACGCGCGCAGCACCAGACGACGAAGATTGAGGTCGGCTGCATCCGGCGCGGCCAGCCGAATGACGTTCACACGTCCGGGGCCTTTATAGGAACCCAGGGCAAGCGTTGCGTGAGGCGCGATCCGTTCCGTCGCCGGGAGCGCGGGAAGATCGAGCAGCGATGCCGACAGTGTGCTCCACTGGATGTTCGCGCGATCGACAGCAATTTGATCTGTTCGAGACAGCGGCAGTGCAAACGACCGCACCTTGGTGTCTTTCGGAAAGGAGATGTAATTCACCTGGTAGTACATCGACGTGGCGTCAGCGTCGTTGTTTCTTGATACGACCCGGCAGTGACGCGCGTAGGGGATCGGCAGGTAGCTGTAAGCTCCTCCCGACGAAATCCCCGCCAGCGGCGCCGCGAAGGGCGCGTACGCTTCGTTGAAAAGACTGCTGAAATCGGCGCCGACGACGGGCGTTTTCGATCCGTCGAGATAGATCTGGATTGTTCCCTTCGGGTTCGCGGACCATATCCGAACGATCGCGCCCGGCCCGTCCATCTCCGCCATCACATGTTCCGCGCCCTGCTCGGAGAGATAATGCCCCTGATCGTTGTTGGCGCCCTGCTGCTCGCAAGAAGAAAACATGTGCGATGTCCAATGGTTCAAATCCGGCAGCTGTGCGATATCCGTTTCCGACTTGAGCAGTGTCGTCAGATCGATCTCCGGCGGCGCGGCGTCTGTACGGGCGGGAACGATGGCGCATAGCAGCGCGCCGAGCGCCCATGCGCGGCTTAGTTTGAAGTGAATAGTCATAAGTATCCCAGAAGAAGTATCGCAAAGAGTTTTGAGTATTATAGCAATACTAGTATTGCAAGTCAATATGAACAAATTCGCCATTATCCGGTACTAAGATAATACCATCGCTCGTTCATCCATCAAAGGAGCAGCACAATGATTGCTTTGCCTGCACTGGCGCTATTGGCCATGACGCATCTTTCGCCGGATTATTTTGGCGTATATCCACTGAACGCGTCTTTTCTCAAACCCAGCGTCGCGCTTTATGTTGTCGGGAGCTACAAGACCGGCTTCGGCGAGCCGGAAGAAGCGTTTGAGTACCTTGGGCTCGTCCAATCCGGCAAAACGAAGCTCGTTCACTCTCTCGCGGAACTCCGTGGGAGCGTGGAGATCAAGAGCGGTAAGGACGCCCTCGATTACGTCCGTTTGCGGACATCCCCTCCGACGTGGTTTCTGTGGAAGGGACGCCCAACGGTGGAAATGGCGGAGAAAGAACGTGCTGGTGAAATGACGAACTATGGCCTGCACGCTTCCCTGGCCTCCGGCGTAAAGCCGAAAGCCATCCTGGGAAAAGCGGGCGTGTCCCCGGCGACCGTCCAGCCACTTGGTCAAGGCTATCGCGTGACGCGCTGGCTGCTGGTGGAAATCGGCGGTCACACTCGTCGCGATCGTTACGTGCTAAAACGGGTGCAGGAAGACGTGAGCGCGGACGGCGGCTATCAAATGCGCGTTCTCAAGCAAACGCCCGCCGCCAATGGGTGGAGTATCGACAAATTCGAATGATCGTCCTGTGCTGGATTATTGGAGTATTCAAAATGAGAACAGATTTGGACGTAAAGATGGGGAAAAGCATTCTCTTCATACTGCCCGTACTGGCCTGCTCGATTTGTGCGGTCCCTGCCGTTGCAATGATCGCCGCCATCATGCAAGGAGGCGAGCGAAAAAATGTTTCTCATTTAATCGCCGTTGGCAAGACGCCGATTGATATCCGCGTCGTCGCCATTCACGATCCGATGCTTGTCTCTGCGATTTTGAAAGGCGCGAAAACGAGGCAAATCTCGGTCTTAGTCGATCAGAATTCAAAGGAGCTAAGTGCTCTTCTCGCACAAAGGAATATAAGAATACGTATCTCACCCATTAGCCAAAAACGACGATTTGGGCAGGAGAAACTCTCTTCTTTGTTTGTATTAGAAGTTGGCGACGGATATTACAAGGAATGGGATGGCGCACTTATTTGGACCAAGAAAGCATTTAAGCGAAAGACAATTTTTCTCATGGGAGGCGGAAAGGGGCCGGGTGAGAATTGGGCCGATATGTCGCGGGCGTTTGATCGCGACTTTTCGAGGGCTGCGCCGATCCAATGAATTTGCAGTGGCTTAGTCCTCTTCCGGCGGCATCCGCCCGGCGTCGCGCATGGCGTGGAGGACGGCGACGTGGGCTTCTTCGAGTTGTTTTGTCAGGCGGCGGATGGGCTTGATTTGCGCTTCGGGGAGGTGTGCGTACATGGGGCCGCAGACGTAGGTGGTGCAGCCGAAGGGGCGCAGGTCGTCGGGGAAGGTGCAGCGGCCTTTGTGGAGGTATTCGCAGGATTCCATGGGGGCGGTGTCGCCAGCGGCCATGGGAAGCGTGACGGCGTTCTCGGAAAGACGGTTGCCGGCGTAGGAGACGGCGGGGGCGTAGGGGTCCATGTCGCCGAGGTGCGGGAACGTGTGGCCGGTTCCAATAGCGAGGGCGACGTCCATTGGGGTGACGCGGGTCGGCTTAATGCAGCACGGGGTCGTGCAGCCGGGACAATGTTTTGCGGTGAACGGGTCGAAGAGCGCGCGGATCTCACGCTGGATGCGCCGGTAGTCGGAAAGCGGGTTGCCGCGCGTGCGTCGTTTGCCTTTCATTGCGTGACGCCCCAATCCCAGCCGGCGCGCCCGACGCGCATCGGGAGCTTCAGGCTCTTGCCCGTGGCGATGTCCAGGCAGAACAGCTCATCCTCGGGGACGGGGGGCTTGCTGACGGTGTAGGCGACGTATTTGCCGTCGGGGGACCAGCGCAGCGAGGTGATCTTGCGCCCGCCGAAGATGGACCAGCCGGGATTGACATGGATCGCTCGCGAGGGGCCGCGCATCGGGACATCGTTCAGCTGGATGTCCATGGGGCGGCCTTTGGTCACGTACGCGAGCTGATTGTCATGATCGCCGAGCGTGTAGGCGGCGACGTTCGAGATTGTGCTGTAGCTGATGCTGTTTTTGGATTCCGAAGCGTCAATAATGTTGAGATCCGCGCTGGACTTCGTGCGCGCCAGAAACGCCCGTAATCCCATGGGACCGACGGTCGGATCGCTCGTTGTGGAGGCGCCATTGGCGGCAGTCGCGCTCGGCGGGAGGCTGAGCGCGGTGACGGTGGGGGCGCCGCCGGCGATCGGGAGGGAGTAAATCGTTCCGTCGTTCAGGAAGACGATGGATTTGCCGTCGCCACTCCAGGCGAGGCCCGATGGCGGCTTCATGTCGCTTTTGCTCAGATCCAGCAGCAGGCGCGGCTTGCCGCCGCCGTGCGTCCCCGTGTCCGCCGGCGCCAGCCATAGCTGGTGCACGATGTCGTGGGTTCCCTCGACGATCGTTATGACCTGCTTGATATAGGCGATCTGCCGTCCGTCGGGCGAAAAGGCGGGCTGGTTGATCCAGTCGCGGCTGCCGCCATCGGTGTCCTGCGGCTCGACCTCGCGCAGCATCTCGCGGGACGCGCCGTCAAGTGTGACGAGGCGCATGCCGCGCAGCGTCGTCGTCTTCTCCGAGGGCGCGTCGGCGTCCATATAGACCAGGCGTCCCGTGGGAAGCGCCATCACGACCGGCGGCGCGGTGAAGCGCCCGGCCATTGTGATCGCGAGAGGGATGGCGACAAGAAGCGTGGCGACGGCCCATGGCCAGCGCTTGGGGCGCGGGCGTGGCGGGGGCGGCGCGTCGTCGATGGTGCTAATCACGAGTGAGGGCATATTCGTTCATATTCGGCCGCATGTAGCGCGCGACCAGCGGGTAGGCCTGGGCGACCGCCGCATAGACTTGCTGCGCGATCTTTCGGTAAGACGGGTGTCCCTGCCGCGCCGAACGCAGCTCGACGAAGTGGGTCACCGCACGCAGGTTCCAGGTGAATAGGGCGCGGACGCGCGTGCCGAGCGGCAGGATATACTGCGCTTCGTCGGCGAATCCGGCTGCGACCAGATGTGCGTACGTGGCGGCGGCGCGGCCCATCAGGGCGTCGTACTGCTCGGCGTAGCCGAAGCGCATGATTTCCGGCGGCGTCTCATAACCCAGCGTGGGCGTGAGCGCCTGCGTGGTCTGCGTCGCAATGCGATGCCGCTGGACATCCCGATAGGCGCCGTAGTCCATGGTGATTTCCACGGTGCAGTCGATGCGCTCCAGCGCGCGGCCCGGCGCGTCGTGTCGACCGCGTCCCTTGAGATATACGTCGACGATCCGTTCTTTCGTTTCCTGGTCTAATGTTCGGACATGGGAAAGGATCTGGGCCATGGGGGCGTCGGCGGCGCCGAACAAGATGGCGGCGACCAACCGATCGTCGGCGTCCGGGTCGGAAGCAATCAGAGCGACGCCGGATCCGGGGGCGACTTGCTCCAGCGCATCAAATCCCAGCTCGGCGGCGATCGTCGCGACGGACTTCTCTGTTTCTTCGCGATACGCGCTATGATCGGCGTATTTCAGAAGGGTCGGCACGATGTGCTGTGCTTCGCTTTTGAGCCGCTCGCCGATGGCGCGGCCCTCGGGCAGGGGCTGTGAGAGCAGCTTGGTGATCAAATTTTCCAGCGACCGCGCATTCAGTGTCAGGCCGATGTTCGTGTAAGTCGCGGCGGGAAGCAAATAACGCAAAATATCGAATGTGCTGGCGCGGCAGGCGTTGTCGTAACCCCGATCCGTCTGCTTTTCGGTCTTGGGAACGCGCGACTTGATCTGCGCCACAATGTCCTCGGTCCAGCCCGAGTAGGCGTCCAGAAGCGCGGCCAGCGTCCCGCGATACTCGGCCAAAAGCTCGGGGTGCTCGGTCAGAGCCGGCGGGGTGTACATCTTCTCGATGTCGAACGCCACATAGCGCGTACTCTTTTCGGTGTACGACGCCAAACGTCCGTCTTCAATCAGCTTGGACGCGATAATACTCACATCTTCAATGGCGAGATGCACGCAGCCATGTTCGGCGACGCTGCTATGGCCATACCCCACGACCCACTTCTCATGAAACACCCGGGCTTTTTGCCGAGCCGCCGCAAGGGCGTCACTGTCCTTTTCTTCGAGAGCGGGCGCCGCGCCGCCGGCGTTCGTCAGGTCCAGATCGCCCTCGTGAAGAAGCTTGAGCAGATTACGCCGCAGGCTGTCCTTGCTGCGCGAATAGTAAGCGAAGAGGACGGCGACGACCTCCTCGGGCAGATTGCGCAGGGCGAAGATCGATCCGTCTAAGTTCGTGACGTAAGGGGCCAGCGCGGCGCGCTCTTCGGGAGAAAAGGTTTCGATCATGGGCTCTGTTTCAATAAAATCGTGTTCGACTGGCCGCGACGGCGCCGCAAGTCGTTCGTATATTATGACACACCGGTGGCGCTCATTGGCCGTTCCCATTCAAAAACGGCTTGGTCAGCGTTTCCCCCATAGCTTGGAGCTCGCTGAGGTGGCGCTGGGAAAGATGAGCCAGCATCTCCTCGCCCTTCGGCGTGAGCGTGACGCGTACCTGGCGGCGGTCTTCTTCCGATTGGGCGCGTGCGACAAGGCCGGCGGCTTCCGTGCGGCTCACGAGGCCGACAGCAGCGTTGTGATGGATTTGCAGAGCGTCGGCCAGGTCGCCGACACTCGCCCAGTCTCGGCCGGGCTGTCCTTTGACGGCCAGCAATAATTGGTGCTGCTGCGGCGTGACGCCCGCCGCGCGCGCGGCCTCCTCACTGAACCGCAGAAAGCGGCGCAGGGCGGCGCGAAACGAGGCCAGCGCTTCATAATCGCTCTTGGTGATGGGCGTCTCGTGTTGGGGCATTCCGTTGAGCCTATCGAAAATTATATCGCATTATGATATAATTTATTTTATGAAACACGAAAAAACTTCGCATGACAGGCGTCATGCTACCACACCGCAAGGCGGGCTGTCCATTGCGCCGTCGCTGGAGGAAGCGCTGCCGCGAACGTCGGGCAAGGCGCTGGGGAATGGCGGCGCGCGCGTGCTGGATCGGCGCGTGCTGTTCATCAGCGCTGTCGCGATCGGCATCGCGATGGTATCGGCCTTGATCGCCCATTTGCTGACGATGCTGATCGGCCTTTCGACAAATCTTGCTTATTATGGGCGCGTCTCCACGAGCTTCGTTTCGCCGGCGCACAATCATTTGGGCTGGCTCGCGGCGCTCGTTCCCGTGATCGGCGGCTTGATCGTCGGCGTCATGGCGCGTTACGGCTCGCGGGCGATCCGTGGGCACGGCATCCCGGAGGCGATGGAGCAGGTGCTGACCAACGGGAGCCGTATCCCGCCTAAGATCACATGGCTCAAGCCGCTGTCGTCGGCGGTGGCGATCGGGACGGGAGGCCCGTTCGGCGCCGAGGGGCCGATTATCGCGACCGGCGGCGCGCTCGGCTCGTTCGTCGGGCAATTGCTGCACACGACCTCGGCGGAGCGAAAGACGCTGCTGGCGGCGGGGGCGGCGGCCGGAATGACCGCCACCTTCGGCAGTCCCATCGCGGCGGTTCTGCTCGCCGTGGAGCTTTTGCTGTTCGAGTTTCGCCCGCGCTCTCTTATTCCAGTCGCGCTGGCGTGCGTCACGGCGGCGGGAATCCGGTCTTCGTTCCTGGGAACGGCGCCGGTGTTCGCCATGCCGGGCGTTGTGGCTCCGGGAGAGATCGCGCTGGTCTTCTATGTCGCTTTGGGCCTGGCGACGGGCGTGCTCGCCGTGGGAGTGACTCGCCTTGTGTACGCCGTCGAAGACGCTTTTGAAAAGCTGCCGATCCACTGGATGTGGTGGCCGGCGCTGGGCGGTCTCGTGGTGGGCCTCGTGGGACTTGTTGCGCCGCGCACGCTGGGTGTTGGCTACGACAATATCGAAGGCTTCGTGACCGGTACAAGCGTTGGTCAGGCGGCGCTTGCCCTGTGCGTCTGGAAACTGGTTTCGTGGGCGATCGCGCTCGGCAGCGGAACGTCGGGCGGAACGCTGGCGCCCCTCTTTACGATCGGCGGCGGCTTTGGCGCGGTGGTCGGCGGCCTGGCGATCGCATTGGCGCCGCATGCGGGGATCGATGTGCGTTTGGCTGCGCTGGTTGGGATGGCGGCGATCTTCGCCGGCGCATCCCGCGCCTTTCTCACGGCGGTGGTCTTTGCCTTCGAGACGACGCTTCAGCCGGCCGGTCTGATACCGCTGCTGGGCGGCTGCGCGGGGGCTTATTTGGTGTCCTGCCTGCTGATGCGCAATACCATTATGACGGAGAAAATCGCGCGGCGCGGCGTGGTTGTCCCCGGGGAGTATGTGTCGGATCACTGGGAGCAAGTCGCCGTGCGCTCGGCCGGCGCCCGTGAAGTGGTGACGCTGGCCGCCTCCGACACGCTCGCCTCCGTGCGTCTCTGGCTGGAGACCCGCGAACCGGGCTCGCGTCACCAGGGGTATCCCGTGCTGGACGACAAACAGCGGCTGACCGGCGTCGTCACCCGCCGGGATCTGCTGGATGGAAACCCGGAGGATGGACGCCGTATCGGCGATCTCGTCAAGCGTGCTCCGGTGACAATCACGGACAACCGCTCCTTGCGCGAGGCGGCGGACTTGATGGTGCGCGCGGGTGTGGGACGCCTGCCGGTCATGGCGCAGGGCCGCAAGGATCTGCTCGTGGGCATTCTGACACGGCGCGACTTAATCAGCGCGCATGGCGCGCGGCTTGCCGAAAATCATACGGCGGTGCGTCATATTCGAGTGCGGTCGGCGCTGAGCCGACGATGGCGGCGGATTTCCGCGCGGGTTAAGGGCTAAAGCACCCGGACCGTCAAAATACAGGCGTCGTCGCGCAGGTCGCCGCGCGCGTGCTTTTCGACGCCGGCGATGATCCGCTGGCAGAGGCCGTGCGCGTCCTCGTGGAGCGGGTGGGCGCGCAGGAGGTTGGCGAGGCCGTCGACGCCGAGCATGTCCTGGCGCGAGGGGCCGGATTCGGAGAGGCCGTCTGTGTAGAGCAGAAGGGCGTCACCCGCCTGGAGCCGACGCGCCTCGTGGGTGTATTCGGCGGTGGCCTCTACTCCAAGCGGCGGGCCGGTTGGCCCCAGCATCTCGATATGGCCCGTGGCGGCGTGGCGCAGCAGAACCGGCTCATGGCCGCAGGAGACATAGGTGAAAGTGTGGTCGGCGGGGGAGTACTGGGCGACGCACATGGTGACGAATCCGCTCAGCAGGTTTTGCGTGGTGAGAATTTGATTGAGCTGGGCGACGGCTTCGGCGAGAGGCAACCCCTGGTAAATGACACAGCGCAGCATGTTGCGCACGGCGGCGACCTGAGTGGCGGCCGCAAGACCTTTGCCGGAAACGTCGCCGATCACCAGGATGGTGTTGTCCCCTTCGGGGGAGAAGAGGTCGCAGAAATCGCCGCCGATCTCCGCTTCCGCGAGCGCCGCGCGGTAGAAGTCGGACACCTGGAGACCGGGCATGCCTGCCGGCATCTTCGGCTGCAATGTCTGCTGCAGGGCGATGGCGATGTTGTGTTCGCGCCGGCTGATCCGGACGGCTTCCACCGCCGTGCGCGTCTGCATCGCGACGGCTTCCGTCAGGCCGATCTCCGCCTCTGTCCACTCATGCGGCCCGTCCGCCATGGCGACCCCGAGCAGTGCGACGAGGCTCCCATCGTCAAAAAAGGGAACGTTGAGGAGGGCGCGGACCCCATGCTGCTCCATCACGGCGACCGTTTCTTTGGGCCAGGGATACAGGCGGGTGTCGGGGGCGATCAGCGTGCGGTTCCCATCGAAAATATGGCGAAAATCGACTGCGAAGTCCGCCAGGGGGTAGTCGCCGCTGATGGGGAAGAGATCGTCGCGCCGCCATTCCTCGGCGATCCAGATCCGCTGCGCGGCGAAATCGATCTGCGCGAAGTAGCAGCGGTCGGCGAGCAGGGCTTGGCCGAGGGAGCGGGACGCCACGGTCTGAACCTCCCGTGGGTCCAGCGTCAGACGGATCGCCTGGCCGATCTCATTGAGCAGCTTCTCGTGTTGATAAGCCGTTTCCAGCGCCGCTTCCGTTAGTTTTTGAGCCGTGATATCGCGGACCGTCAGGACCGCGAGGGCGGGGGCGCCGTCGCCGTCCGCCGCCATGCTTCCATTGTAACTGCCGATAAAGGCTGCGGTCCCGTCGAGTCGCCGCAATTCCACCTGGAGATCGGTAAAGGTCTCGCCGGCGAGGGCGCGGGAGAGGGGCCACTGGTCCAGCGGCAGCACTTTTCCAGACAGATCGCGTACTTCAAACCATTGGGGAAGGTCCGTCAGGGATTGCCGCAGGTCTTCGTGACGCGCGAAGCCGACCAGGCGCACGTACGCCTGGTTCGCGGCAAGCAGGCGGCCCGACGTGTCGGCGATCACCATGCCCTCGGCGAGGCTGTCGATGATCGCTTCGATCTGCGGCAGGTCATGTTCCCACTTCCCCAGAAGCCTGGGGTCGGGCGGCTCGGGCGACGTCATATTGTCTGTGAACCTTCATTAGGAGGCGCGGTTTGGAAGGCCGCTTCGGATCAACCGGCGTCACAGCCTTGATGCCAAAATAATACCCGTTTCTACTGTCTGCTCGTTCGCACGAAGCCGTTGAAATGAGACGAGTTTGAAGAAAATCGGCGGGGGCCTTGACTTGGGATGCGGGCAGGGGTATAATCTGCATCACGTAACGGAAACGGGCGGATAGCGTAGCGGTAGCGCATCTCGTTTACACCGAGAGGGTCGGGGGTTCGAATCCCTCTTCGCCCACCAAGCGTCGATCTCACGAAAAAGCGTCATTCCCAAGCGGACGCAGGCGAATCGTCTCGATGTAGCCTGTCGGTCACTGCGCCGCCTTAGCTCAGTTGGTAGAGCACTCGACTGAAAATTGAGGTGTCACTGGTTCAAGTCCGGTAGGCGGCACCATTTACGACTGGAAATGATCAAGGGAGAGCCTCGCTCTCCCTTTTCATGTTTGTCACTGTTCCAAATCTCCAGCACGGCGTTTGATGCGGGGTCTCATGGCGTCACGAATTCGTCCCTTAGCGGTCGTCGCTTACCGAGGAGCGCCTCAGTTGTGTCCTCCGGGAAGCACCGTGGCGTCTCTGCGCAAAGCCGTGGAATTGAAGGCCAGCGGCCTGATGGTCGATGTCCGGCGCACCCGTGACGATATTCTCGTGATCGACCACGACGCCGTGCGCATGGTGGACGACCGCGAAGTTCCCCTCCACGCCAAATCTCTTTCCGAATGGCGGGCTCGCACCGCCGATACCGATACCCCCATGGCCACTCTCGACGAAGCCATGTCCATCGCCGCCTCCGCGAAGATCGGCCTCATTCTGGATTTTCGCGAATCCGGCACCGAAGCGCTGCTGGCCCGCGCGATCCGAGGCAGCGGTTTTCCACTCGATTCCATCCTCGTCACCGGCGCCGACGCCACCAGCCGCGTCATTCTGCGCGGACTCGACCCACGGATCCCGCTGGGACACACCCTTGGCTTTGGCGAGGGCGCTCGCATCAACGCCAAACTGCTGGCGGACCTTGATGTCGACGCCGTCACCTGGCATCATCGCTTGATCACCGGGCCGATCGCCAACATCCTTCACCTCCGCGACATCCGCGTCTACGGCCTGCACGCCGACCTCGCCGAAGATATCCGCCGCCTGCGCGATGCGTGCAAGGTGGACGGCATCATCACCAGCGCCCCGGACCTCACCCGAGCCGTCTGATTGCTCCCTACTTTCCCCACGCCTGCTTTTTTATCGTAATTGGCGCCAAATTAATAATTTAAATGGTACCAAATTATTACTTGACATTGGATCCAAAGCATGTTAGAATATATTCGTTGCTATGGTACCATGTTTTGATAAATGGAGCCATACGGCGTTTCCGTATTCTATTATCATCAGCGTATGACGCTTTTATTTGAAAGGACTTTCGTCATAAATGAAAAAGAACTTCACACAATCAGGCTTTACTTTGATCGAATTGCTCGTCGTTATCGCCATTATCGCGATTCTTGCCGCCATTCTCTTCCCTGTCTTCGCCAAGGCTCGTGAGAAGGCGCGCCAGATCAGCTGCGCTTCCAATGAGCGGCAGCTTGGCCTCGGATTTATGCAGTACACGCAGGACTATGATGAGTGCCTGCCGACGACGCACTGGGGGACCCCAGTCGGCTGGGCCGGTCAGCTTTATCCCTATGTGAAGAGCGCCGGATTGTTCAAATGCCCGGACGATTCGACAGCTTCCGTTACTGTTGGCGGCGTTACGGCAGTCCCAGTTTCCTACTCCATCAACGGCGCTCTTCAGGGCTCTGGAAA
>NZ_JBDSQY010000076.1:0-37165 GCF_039929585.1 Capsulimonas sp. | reverse complement strand
GGGAATGCTTCTCCATCGAGCAGCAAGTTGACCGTCTCCACGAGCTTTACACCGCACTCGTTTCCTATCCCGGCGCGCGATCTCTATGAATGACTGGCCACCCGTCCCGATCTTAATGTACCACGCGGTGGAGGACGCCGCGCGCGCCCCTGAGTACAAACACTTTTACGTGACCCGTTCTGAGTTCGCCGGGCAGATGCGCATGCTCAGGCGCGGCGGATATACTCCTATCACGTTCCCCATGCTTGCAGACGCCATGGCCGGCGACGCCGCTTTGCCCGCAAAACCCGTTCTGCTGACCTTCGACGACGGCTATGCGAACTTGCTGACGAACGTCCACCCGCTTCTGCGCAAGATGAATTTTCCCTACACAGTCTTCCTCGTTTCCGAGCGTATTGGCAAGACCAACGATTGGGTAATCGCTGAGGGTTACGAGGCGACTCCTCTCCTGGACTGGACTCAGATCCATGAGATGAACGAATGGGACGGCGTTTCTTTTCAGGCGCACACCGCGACGCATCCGCACCTTAACCGCATCGCTCCCGATCAGCTGCGCCACGAAATCTACAACAGCAAGCAGCAGCTCGAACAACAACTTCAGCATCCCATGGATGTGCTGTGTTACCCGTATGGGCACCTCAGCGACGAAGTCGTTGACGAAACACGGGCGGCGGGCTACGCAATGGCGGTGACGACGGACTTCGGCCGCGTCCGCCAAAACGACGATCTTCTTCGTCTGCCGCGCATCAGCGTTTATCACGTGCCGTTTCTCTCGCTGACCTACGGAATCGGGCCGCTGAACTTCGATTGGCGTCTGCGTACGCGTAAAGATGGCCGCACGGTCCCGAATGGGTAGAATGTCCTTGAGAATAATGTCGCTCAGCTAAGCAGCCGGCGATTGAAATCGCGCCTAGAAGTGCACGATGTGCCCCTCCGGGCACTCCAGAGAACGTTGTCGATAACGTTTCTGGAGTCGGCGGAGGCCGACATCGTGCACTTCTAGGCGCGAATTTATTCGCCGGCTATCTTGGTCTTTCGGTTATCGTCTCTTGGAGGACATCTTGCAACCACGCTCCAAAATGCTTCTCGCCGCCGCTGGCGTCCTTACCGTGCTGCTGATTGTCTACATCATCGCGACCCGGCCGGGTCCAAGCGACAATGAGCTGATCGCCGCGCAGACCGAAACACTGCGCACAGCCGCCGAGCGCCACAGTGTTTCGCAGGTGATGTCCGTAGTGTCCGCCGAGTATCATGACAGCATGCTCTCGAACACGGATCAGCTGAACTTCTTTCTACGGCGCGTGGTCGGACAGGCCGGCCCGGTGACGGTGCAGTTTGACAATCCCATCGTTACCATTGAAGGAGATACGGCAATCTCGCGCGGCCACCTGCGCGCCGTCAGCAACCAGGGCGGCGGCGTTCTCACCGATCAGGACGTCACCCTGCATTGGAAGCGCGAAACTGGACACAAGCTGCTGGTGTTTCCCACACCCGTATGGCGGCTGACGAACGCGGAATATCAGGCTCCCGGAATGGGCGGCGAATAAAAACAGGCAAAAAAAGACGAGGGAGGCGAAATGCCTCCCCCGTCTTTTTTTGTCAGAACTAGATGTCTTTGTCGTCTTTGCCGTCGGCGTCATCGTCGCCGAGATCCATATCGATATCTTCGTCGATCTCTTCCAGATCGATCCCTTCCAAATCGGGATCGGCGTCCAGATCGACCGCTTTGCGCGCGGTGACGACAGGCTCGATGGCCGGCTCAAACCGGACCGCGGACCGTCCGCCCCGCTTTGGGCAGGACGTGCAGGAAAAATTTACTTTTGCGTTCAGCAGCCAGAGCGGCACGGCCCGGAAGGGCGCGTTGCAGTCGCTGCATCGAATCGATTCAGATGCCATTTGGTCCCAATATCCCCTATTTACTTACTCTTGAACAATTTACGCGGGCGGCGCCGTCTCGCGTTTTGCGGCCTTATCGCCGTACTCCACGGGCGCATCGTCGGTCTTCTCAGACGGCTCGGGCGCGGGAGAGAAGATTCCATTGACGATCATCAATACGCCGACCAGAATATAATACCATGGCTCATTGCCGTCCGAGACCTGGCCGGGGTCGTAAACGAACTTCGCCCCCATGACCAATCCGACAATTCCCAGCACGATCAGCAGCGCGCCGATCACAGTGAAGGTGCTCAGCCAGCGAGACCTTATCATATCTCTTACTTCCTTGGCGAGATGCTCATGTATGCATCCGCAAACTGACGCCGCAGCGAAACGATAAGCTTCTCACAGCATTTGTTATTATACACCATGAGAGCCCTCTTATCCGTCTACCGTGCGCCAGACAGTAAAAGTTCCGTCCGAGCGGCGCACCCGCGCCCCTCCGTCCGTCTCGATCTCCTGAAGCTCGGCCGTCTCGCCGCCCCGCCGCACCTTTGCTCCGACCGCCAGGTATCGTCTCCATCCGACCGCGATCGGATCGAAATCGCCGGCGCTCCGATGGATGTCCTCCCAGCGCTCCAGCCATTCCCAGACGCATTCGCGCACTTCGTCCATCACAAAAACGCGACCGGAAGCCAAACGCAGCGATGTCGGCGGATAAACATAATTCTCGGCGTCCGGAAACTCCGATTGATTGACGTTGACGCCGATTCCAAGGATCGCGGCCCACTCTCCATTCGGCAGGGATACGGATTCAACCAGAACGCCGCATGTCTTGTTCCCGCTCAAAAGAACATCGTTGGGCCACTTCAGCGCCGGCGACAATCCCAGTTCCGAAAGGGCGTCCGCGACGGCGAGCGCCGCCACATATCCCAAACGCCATGCGCCGGAAATGGGATAATTCGGACGCAGTACGACTGTCATCAGCAAGTTCTCGCCGGCTGCAGCCTGCCAGGACGCGCCACGCCGCCCTCGCCCCTTCGTCTGCATCTCCGCCGTTACCACGGCGCCGTCCGGCGCGGGCGCATCGCCGTCCAGCGCCCAGGCGCGCGCGAGGTCGCTGGTTGATCCGCATTCGGCGTAATGCCGCCACTCAGCTCCCACGGTCATTCGGCGAAGTCCAGGGAAATGTCCATCGCCGGCGCGGAGTGCGTCAGCGCCCCGATGCTCAGGACATCCACGCCCGTCGCCGCCACGGAAGCGACCGTCGTTTCGTTCAGCCCGCCGGACGCCTCAGCGATCGCCCTGCCGTCAATAATCTTCACGCTTTCGCGCAGCAGATCCAGCCCCATATTGTCGAGCAGAATAATATCCGCGCCGCACGCCAGCGCCTCACGAACCTGATCGAGCGTGGACGCCTCGACTTCGATCTTCATCGTATGCGGCGCCTGCGCACGCGCCGCCGTCACCGCGGCTTTGATCCCGCCGGCCGCCTTGATATGATTGTCCTTGATCAGCACGCAGTCATAGAGGCCCAGACGGTGGTTGACACCGCCGCCGACCCGCACCGCGTACTTCTCCAGCACACGCAGCCCCGGCGTCGTCTTGCGCGTATCCACAATCCGCGCCTTCGTCCCCGAGACAAGCTCGACGTACCGCGCCGTGACAGTCGCCACGCCGCTCATCCGCTGCATCAAATTAAGGGCAACCCGCTCCGCCGTCAGCAGCGCCCGCGCATCGCCCGACACCCGCGCAATCGCATGCCGCCCCGCCCCAACCGTCGCGCCGTCCTCAACGAGCGCCTCCCAGCGCGCCTCCGGGTCCAGCAATCGAAACACCAGCGCTCCGACCGCAAGTCCCGCTACCACGCCCGGGCTTTTCGCCAGCACCATCGCGCTCGCCTTCGTCCCAGCGGGAATACACACCGTCGTGGTGATATCCCCCGCCCCAATATCCTCCGCCAGCGCCGCGCGCACGATCGGCTCGAATAAAATCTCTGGAATGTCCATGAAAAACCTGCCTTGGACCGTCGCGCTGTTATAAGAACGGGCGCGGCGGATGATGGGGTTACTATACCTCTCGCTAAAACATTTGCAAAGAGGCATAGGAACCCGGGTATAAAACCCGGGCCTTGGGAGTCGCTTCGCGACTAAGCGTCCGTGCCGGACGCAAATGCCGGCAATCGACAAAGTTTTCCTTCGTCCGGAACGGACGACTAGCCGAAGGCTCCCAAGGCCCGGGTTTTATACCCGGGTTCTTACGCGCGGCTTAATGCATCTTAAACGGTCCGCCGTGCGGTTCCGGCGCAAGCTCCGGACGCGCGGAGTCTTGAATGACCTCGTTCAGTTCCAATTCGTTCTGCTGGAAGTAAGCGTCTTTGGGCAGCGTGCCGGATTTGGCGTGGCCTTCGGTGAAGGCTTCGGAGCGGATCCAGTTCATCAAATCCTGGCGGCTGTCCCAGGTGGTCAGGACGACGTAGGGCTGACCTTCGTTGACTGGGCGCAGCACCAAGTTCGAGATGAAACCGGGCATTTTGTCGACTAGGCCCGCGCGCTCGCGGAAGACGGTTTCGAACTGGTCGGCGTATTCGGGCTTGACGTAAAGACGATTGGCGACGGTGATCATGGGCGTACTCCTGATAGTAGTGTTTGAATAGGGGCGGCGTTTCCGGCGGCGTCGCGCGGGATTGCCGGCTGGATGGACCATTCCGCCCGGCTGGTCTCGGCCAGTTCGGTGAGCGCGGGGCCTTTCCCTTCCGAGTCGAAGAGATTGACGTTGTTGAGAACTCTTCCAGACGGCTGATGGACGATCCGGTCTCCGAAGATCGAAGCCTCGATCCGCCATGTCTGCGCTTCGGAGGCGGTCGTACGCTGCTGGATCAGCGTCCACGCTCCCTTGACCTGCGCGGCGGCGAGGTAGAAGCCGCTGTCGGCGTTCTGGATGGTATAGGATCCATCCGGGACGGCCACAAAGCTCCAGATTTGGCTGTTGGTTGCGTTCGCACGGTATTCGCGGATCGGAGCGCCCGATTTCCGGTTGATCTTAGGCGAGTCGAGACGATAGTACGAAGAGGCGTCCGTAATCGTGTAGCCGCCATCCGGGCGACGTGCTGGAACTTGCCATGTGATCGTATCTGAAACGGGACCATCCGCGAAGACCGCCTTTGCCGTCACGGTATTCGCGCCGACATTCATCGTCGCCGACGGCCACTGGAACACATGGTCTGGGCTGGTTTGCGCGCCAAGATCAACACCGTTGACGAGAAGATTGACGGTCTCGGCGTTGGAGTAGACTTTGATATTGCGCGTGGACCCAAAACGGTTGTCGAAGCGGCGTCCGGTGATATGGACGAACGGTTCTTTGGACCAGCTGGCCTTGTAGAAATAAAAGGCGTCCTTGCGCGTGCGTCGGTCGTATGTCACGAGGCCCTTGTCGTTACGACCCGCATGGTCGCCTTCCTTGCGGCCGTCCACGGCAAAGTCGAACATGTTCCAGACCAATTTGCACCAAAGATAGGGACGCTCATTCATGATGGCCCACGCCGTCTCATGGAAAAGCGCCTGGTATTCTTCGGTGTGATCGAGCGGCATCGGGTCGTCGCTATGGAAGTCGATACTGGCGCCGGCGCCGTACTCCGTAATCCCTACGGGCGTCTGCGGATGCTGCGCGTGAAACTGCTCCACCCAGGGCGCAAGATCCCACATGCGGCCATAGTACCAGCCGTAATAGCGATTGTATCCCAGCACATCCGTCTGAAAGTTGATCGCGTTGTCGGAGCGCTGGTTGGTGGCGAGAACGGTGAGCCGATTTGGGTCGAGAGCGTGCGCCGTTTTGTCCAGCGACGCGAGAAGCGGAGCGGGCTTGCCCCCGATCTCATTCGCGATGCTCCAAAAGCAGATCGATGGGTGATTATAGTTCTGCTTGATCAGCTCGGTCAATTGCTGGCGCGTATTCTCCGCGAACGTATCGCTCTTCTGAAACGTTTCGACCAACGGGATCTCCGCCCAGGTCACAAGACCGGCGCGGTCGCAGAGGTCAAGCGTATGCTGCGAATGCTGATAGTGGCTCAGGCGGATCATCGTGGCGCCGATCTCCTTGACCAGCGCAAAATCGGTGTCCTGATCGGAGTCTGCGACGGCCCAGCCTTTGTCCATCGCATCCTGATGCTTGTTGACGCCGTGCAGGTCCAGATACTTGCCATTCAGGGAAAAACCACTGTCGGGAGAGACGGTGAAGGCGCGAAAACCAAGCGGCTGGCGCACGGCGTCGATCAAGCGGCCGCTTTCGCTGAGCTGCACGCTCACATGGTAGAGATACGGATCCGCAAGACCGTCCCACAGATGAGGCGATTTGATGACTGTGTCCTGAACTACATCCGCGGCGGCGCCGGGGTCGAGGGTGACGCTCTTCGTCAGTTTCGCCGCCTCTTCACCCCGAGTGTCGAAAACAGTCGCCGTCACAACGATCTCCCGTTTTACAGCCGCGTCATTTTGCACTTCCGCCAGGATTTTGAGATCCGCCGAGGCGCTCGTCACATGGGACGGGGTAAAAAAGACGCCTTCACTGCCGTAATCGTCCATGCGCAGGTGAACCGGGTCCGTGCTGATAATGCGCGCCTTACGATACAAGCCACCGAACACTGTGAAGTCGCCAGCAAGTGGGATAATCCCGGTGTCGGAATTATCGACTTTGACGGCGATCACGTTGTCTGAGCCGACACGCATCGCCTTCGTCACATCAAATCGAAACGCCGCGAAGCCGCCACGGTGTTCGCCGACCAGAGCGACATTGACGTAAACCGACGCCGTCAGGCTCGCCGCGTCGAACTGCAAGAAAAGCCGCCGTCCAGTGTCGGAGGCAGGCGCCGTATAGTGGGTGCGATACCAGCCGTGACCGCGCGTATACCGCCCCCCATCCTCGCCGTCCCGCGCGTTCCATGTGTGTGGAAGCGTAACGGATTCCCAGGCGCCGTCATCGAAGGCCGTGTCCTGCGCATGCGCGCGATTGCCGCGATAAAATTTCCAGACCCCGTCCAGCGGCGTTTCGATTCGATCGATCGTCCGAAGCCGTTTCGCAGCTTCGGCTTGCGCGTGCGCGGCGCCGCCGAGCGTCAGTGTGAAAGCGGCGGCCGCCAGCAAGATTGGGACGAGCGGAGAAAGAAAACGGGGGGACTTACAAAACACCATGCTGCAATATCCGATCTCATCGCACTTCGAAATACCAGAAGAGAAACCCAAAGACGAGGGCAAAAAAGAGCATGCCGATCCAAAAGGCTCGACCGCATCCATGCGGCTCCTCCGGGGTGCTCGGAGGAACATTCGGTGGCTTCGGGCGCAGAAATCGGTAAAGCAAGGGGTTCATGCGGCAGGCTCCGCTTCACGCCGGTATCGGTGCTGGCGGACGCCGTCAATATACTCTTGAACCGTTGAGTCGCTCAGCTCCAGCCGGCTCAGGCTTTGGCGGATCATTTCCGTACCCGCCTCGAACTCAGCGTGGATGACATCGTCGGCGCCCGCCTCGCGCATCCTCGGGATATCGATCCCTCGATGCACGCGCGCGACCACCGGCAGTTTCGGCGCCAGATGTTTGAGAGTATGGATTGCCATCTCCGTCGTCGCCGCTTCCGGAAGCGCGACAATGGCAAGGGCCAGACAATGGGGCTGCGTCTGCTTGAGCACCGTTTCGGAGGAAGCATCGCCGTAGATCGCAATCACGCCGCTTTGCTTGAGCTGCGCGATGGCCGTCCCGTCGTAATCGACAACGATGTGCGGGATCTCATTGGCGCGCAGGGCGTCGGAGACATAGCGGCCGACCCGGCCGTATCCCAGCACCAGGACTCGGGCCAGGGAACAGGCGTCCGTGTCCACCGCCTCACTTTCGGCATGCCGGTTCAGCCAGCGCGACATCCTGGGATTACGATTGAGCCGAACGTACAGCGGCCCGGCGGCCCCATAAACGAACGGCGTCAGCAGCAGCGTGATCAGCGCCGCCGAAAGGATCACACCAGTGATTTCCGGATTGATCAGCTTGCGCTCGCTGCCGATATTGGCGAGGACAAACGAAAATTCGCCGATCTGGGCCAGCCCCAGGCCCGCCATGATCGCCGTGCGCCCGTGATGCCCCGTCGCGTAAACCGCAAGCGCGGACAGGAGCGCCTTGCCGATCACGATCGCCAGCACGACGCACAGCACGGCGGGCCAGTGCTCCCGCAGAAAAACGGGATCGAGCAGCATTCCGACCGAGACAAAGAAAACGGCGGCGAACACATCACGCAGCGGCCGGATCTGCGCAAACAACTCGTGCGCATAGTCCGTTTCCGAGACAACGATGCCCGCAATAAACGCGCCCAGCGCAAGTCCTAGTCCCGCAAGCTCCGCCGTCACGGCGGTCACCAGACAGATCCCTACTCCGGTGAGCAGGAACAGCTCCTGGGAACCCATGCGTGACACACGCCCCATCAGCGCCGGTACGCCCTTGATCGCCAGAACAATCGCCACTCCCATGAATAGCGCCGCCTTCAGCAAGGCCCACACCAATGGGATTAACGCTGCCGCTCCGTGCGCCGCAACTCCAGCGAGCGCGGGCAGCAGCGCCGCCATCAGCACGAGCGACAGGTCCTGCACAACTAGGATGCCCAGCATAATGGCGCCGTGGGAAGTCCCCAGTTCTCCACGTTCATCCATGATCCGCATCATCACAGCGGTGGAAGACAGGAACAGAGCGCATCCTAAAAAGAGACCGCCATACACGCCCCAATGGAAGACAGCGCCGATCAAAAGCCCCAGCAGCACCATGCCGAGCAGAATTACCCCGCCCCCGACCAGCGCGGTCCGGCGCACAGCGTTCAATTCGTCCAGGGAAAAATGGATACCGACCGTAAACATCAGCAGCACGACGCCTAAATTGGCGACCGTGTGGATCGTATCGGGGCTGGCCAATATTCCAGGCGTATGCGGCCCCACGACGACGCCGGCGACCAGATAGCCAATCAGCACCGGCAGCTTCACCCAGCGAGCGATCAGCCCGCCGGCAAGCGCCGCAAGAAGCGCGATCCCGATATTGAGAAGAAATCCGGCTTGGTGCATTTGGGCTCCGTGGCGGATAGAAACGGCAAGGAACTGCGGGTATAAAACCCACTTCTGGGAGCGGCCGGGCCGCTAACGCCCCGTGCCGGGCCGACAAGATGAAAACCCAAGGACAATAGCTTATTTGTCCGTCCGGCACGGACGGTTAGCCCGAAGGGCTCCCAGACGTGGGTTTTATACCCGCGGACCTACTCATCCTTCGAAAACCGCTCCTCGGTCCAGGGGTCGGCGTGGTTGTGGTAGCCGTTGACCTCCCAGAACCCGCGCTGATCGTTTGTCAGGAACTCAATGCGATTGAGAAACTTCGCGCCCTTCCAGGCGTAAAGGTGCGGAGCGATGATCCGTACCGGAGCGCCGTGTTCGCGCGGAATCGGCTCGCCGTTCAGGGCGTAGGCGACAATGACGTCTGGGTGAGACAGTTCAGCAAGGGAGTTATTCGTCTTGTACCCTTCCATGGCGTGCTGCATCACATAGGTCGCCTCGGGAATTGGATCGACAAGATCGGCGATGCTTTCGAACGGGACGCCGGTCCAGTTCAGATCGTACTGGGACCAATGGGTAACGCAGTGGAAATCCGCGGTGAGCTCAATAGACGGCAGCGCGCGCAGATCGTCAAATGTCAGGCTGATCGGGTTGCGGACAGCCCCGTCGATCTTCAGGCGATAGGTCTCGGGATCGAACGGCGGCTGAACGCCCAGGTCCAAAACCGGGAACTTCGTGGTGAGATACTGGCCAGGAGGCAGGCGCTGGGTGCGCGGGACGGCGACTCGGGTTCCCGTTTCTCCGCGCTCACGAGCGCGCTCCACGGCGCGCGCCTTCACATGCAGGTATTTCGCGCTGAACTGCTCTCCGTTCGTATCGCTGGGCATCGTTCACTCCTCTTAAGTATCTAACCGCCTCCGGCGGTCGTCAGTTTGCGCTTCACAAAGGTCGCCACCGGAAGCACTTCCAGAAGACGTTCGACATCCGAGGCGGGAAGTTTTTTGCCATCGGGTCCGGTCACATAGAACGCATCACGGGCGCGGCTGCCCCAGACGGACAGGCGGGCCGCGTGGATATTCCAGCCGAGGCTGGAGACGACATTCGCCAGACGATAAACAACGCCCTTTTCATCGGGCGCGCTCACTTCCAGGAGGCTGAACTGATCCGAAGTCGTGTCATCAAGTTTGGCCGAATAGATCGTCTGGTCCTTCACAGGCTTATTGCGCTTCTTCAGCAGTTCCGCGAGCGCCATCTCGCCGAGCATGACCTTGCGCAGGCTATCCTGGATCTCCGCCTTCTTGCCCGACGCCAGCGGCTTGCCCCGGTAATCGATCCAAAGCGTGTCGATCGCGATCCGCACACTGGCCTCACGCGTAAAGACCTGCGCCACGTGAACGTTGATATCATGCGCGTAGAGTACGCCGGTGATCTTCGCCAGCAGGCCCGGCTTGGGATCGTCGTAGGCGCAGATCGTCATCTCCGTATAATCGTTTCCGAACTCGTGACGGAAGTCGATGATCGGCGTGAACGTTTCGCGCAGACGGCCAATCATCGCGATATGGAGATACATCTCCTCCAGCGGCGTGTTCAAAAGATACTGGGCCGGCAGATTGCGCGTATGCTCGTGGATCAGGTCGATCGGTAGGTTGTGCTGCGCGAGCTGCTTGCGAATACGATCGCGCTGACGGACGAGATTCGGAACATACGCGGGCGTTTCCCCCTGCGATCCGCCCGCCAGCACACCTTCCGCCCGGTAGTAAAGCTCCGTCAGGAACTTGCCCTTGACCTCTGTCCAAACCCCCTCGCCCACCGCCTGCGTGTCCGCGCAGGTGAGCAAATAAAGCATGTTGAGCGATTCCATGTCCGGGACGTGACGCGTAAATTCTCGTACGGTTTCCTCCAAAGACAGATCGCGCAGACGGCTGGTCTCCGCCATCAATAGATGGTTACGTATTAAGAAGACCAATTTGTCACGGCGCTCGGAATCCCAGCCGATCCGGTCCGCAATGAGCACCGCAGCGTCGGCGCCCGTTTCGGCGTGGCCACCCTCCGGCCACTGCTTGCCGATGTCGTGGATGAGTCCGGCGAGGTTCAGCACCTCGGGGAAGGCGACCTCGCCGGCGACGCGCCGGAAATCCGCGAAGCGCGGGTCCGTTTCCTGATGGAATTGGTTCAGGTTGCGCACCACGCGCAGCGAGTGCGCGCCGACGGTGTAATCGTGGGCGGCGTCGTACGGGATCAGGGTCATCAGCGGAGCGAACTCCGGCATCAGCCACGCCAGCACTCCCTGCTGCTCCAAACGGTAAAGAATAAGGGAAGCGTCTTTGGAACTCAATAGGCGCGTGAAGACGCGTCCCGCGAAGGCGGGGTCCGGCGCCGTGGGATAGCGCTGCAAAAACTGGTGGATCGCCTCTTCCAACTCATCGGAAATCGTGAGAGAATAAGCCTGCGAAAGCTCGGCGGCGTGCAGCGGCATCGCGAGATCACGGTCGGCGATATCAAAGTCGGCCACGTAGAGAGAGCGGCGGATCGACGCCAGGCCCAGCCCCATGGGGATCTCGCTGTCGAGACAGCGCTTGATCGTCTTACGGGCGATGCGCCGCGCCTCGGCGGCGTGCGTATAGTATTCGCGCATGAACGTTTCGACGGCTGGCGTTTCCGGTCCGTCCGGATATCCCAGATGCGACGCAATGGCTTCCTGCTTTTCCGTGGTCATGGTGTCGCGCGCTTCGCCGGCGACCATGTGCAGAACGCTGCGCACATTCCAGAGAAACTCGCGCGCCTGACGGATGGACGCCGCTTCGCGATCCGTGACAATCCCCTGCTCCACCAGCGTCCGCCAGACACGCGAGCAGCTCACACGGAAGCGCACCTCGCCCACCCATTCGGCATTCTGGATATCGCGCAGTCCGCCTGCGCCTTCTTTGATCTGCGGCTCCACCACATAGACTTGATCGCCGCCGAACTTGCTCAGCACCGACTGCCTCTCCGCCCATTTCTGGAACATGAAGTCGGCGGTCAGAAGCTGAGACCGGAACGTCGCCCGGAACTCTTTGAACAGCTCGGGATCGCCGCACAAAAAGCGAGCGTCGAGCAGCGTGGTCTGAGTCTGGTGGTCCAGCTGTCCGAGATCGCCAAGAAGTCGGTAAGCATATCCGACTTTGAGGTTGGCGCCGTACAGGAAGACATCCATTACCGATTGGAACATGTCCTTGATGACGGCGTTCAGATAGGCGTCATCCTCGCGCACGGCGACAAATGTCACATCGACATCGGAATATGGCGCAAGCTCGCGGCGTCCGTAGCCGCCGGACGCGACGATCGTCAGCTCCGGCGTCGCCGACGCATCCGGTCCGGTGGGCGCCAGCGCGGCGGCGTGCTCCAAAGCGAGCGCGAACAGATGCCGCAGCACGGCGTCCACCAGCGCGCAGTTGTGCGCAAGCAGCGCCGCGCCGGCGCCCGACGAAAGGCCGCTCAGGGAATTGATCTCTTGATGGGACTTCTTAAGGAATGCGCCGATCTCGGCGGTCGTGGCGAGGCCGGCAAGCTGCGGCTCGAACAAATCGCAGGAGTCGGGAGGGAGGGTTTCGGGTTCGTTGGACAATCGCGTTCCGCCTGGCCGCCCTTGCGCCTGCCGGCCCAGGCGGCCGCCGGCGGGCGAAAAGACAGGGAGTAGTGGTGTGAGTATAGCTGATCGAATGGCCTTTGTCAACGAAAGGCCATTCGATCAGCCAACACAACGCCGCGATGTCAGACATGTACGGATTCGCCGGAAACGGAGGCCGGGGCAGGCTCCTCGCTCAGCAAACTTCGACGCTCGGCGGGAGAGAGAATCACACGAGCGAACATACGCTGCGAAACGCGCCAGATCGGCGCCAGTCCCTCGACATCCTCCGGGTTGGCGAGCGGCTCCACCGCGAACAACGGCCCGGTGGCGGCATTGAAGTAGGAGCGTCCCCACCAGTTTTTCGGCCGCTGCTCCTCCATCTTCGCGAGCGCCGAGCTCAAATCGCGATGCGTGCCCAGCAGGCGCGCCGCCTCTCGGTCGGCGTGAACTATCGACTGCGAGTCATAGCCGATCCTGAGGATCAGATTGCAGGGAAGGATTAGAAACGCCATGAGAACGCGCTCCACAATCGTCAGCCCAGTCTTACGGTCAATCGCAAGCTTCTTTCGCAGCAAGTTTTTCCAGTCACCAGTCGTCGCGCCGTAAATCGGGAGCCCGGCGATGGCGGTCGCCACCGACCAGACCGGCGCTTCTTTATCCGCAAGGCGCATCAGCATCATTGTGATGACCGCCTGTACTTCTTCACGGGTCAAATATTTGGTCAAACCGTTCGTCACAACGATCACGTTCCCCCGGTCGCGGCGCGGAACGACAAAGGCGTTCGGCGCGGAGATCGGGATCGCGTAAAGAAGTGGAGACTCGATGCCGATTTCCCGGCTAAGTTCCCGGATCATATCGTTCATTCCTGGCGCCGTTTCACTGTCGAGCAGTTCGGCGTCATAGAGATCGAGCGCGAATTTTTCGGAAGACCAGGTGCAGACAAACCAGTTGCCAACACCGACGACAATTCCCAGGAAGACTCCGACGCCCACGGCGCCCATGACCACTCCGAGAACAAATCCCATCAGCGTCCATAGGAGGCAGGACGTGATAAACAAGCCGAACATTCTAAGGGGTGCTCTTAACACGGTGTATCTCCTCGATAGGCGTCCGCGCCCTCTGATGCATCCCTTTACCCACCCCGTTCCAGGATCGAAACGGCGCAAGCAAGTAGGCAGCGAGTGCGCTGGGTGAATTTCAGTCGCCCATCAATGCTCGAATTATCCCGCTCGACGTGGCCGATCGAAGGGTTCAACCTCATGGATTGATGAGCTGGCGCGCTGTTCGAGAACCGACTTAATCTACTGTGACTGATTCAGGCTAAGATTTGTTCCCGAATATTTGAAAATATTTTAAACATTGACAGGCAGGCAAACATAAAACAGAGTGCAAATAATTTAGAGGTACAAACATACATTTAGCTTAAGTAATTGAACAAAAGAATCTCAGGTCGCTTGCTTTCACTTGTTGGCGTATACCGTACAATAGTGGCATGAAATTCGTTTCTACTCTCTGAAACCGATCAGATCAATCTCACAGCCGTATATCGCAGCGGCCCCTCTCACCGCCAACGTCAGCGCGCGCAAGCCGTGCTACTGAGCGGCCAGGGATATACACTGGATCAACTTTCGCAGATTGTGCAAACCGACCCCGCCACTATCAGTCGATGGCTTGATCAGTGGCAAGAGCACGGACTACCAGGACTCAGTGACGCCCCAAAATCAGGACATCCACGCAAAATCGACGCGGTTCTCGAAGCGCATCTGCGCGATGTCCTGCAAAATCCAACGCCCAATCTCAAAGCCGCCCTAGAGGATGCGCTCGAAAAAAGGGGGTCTCGATAAGCTGGCCAACCGTCAAACGCGCCTTGCGAAGAGGCAGCTATACTTATCGTCGCACTCGCCGAAGCCCAGCCAAAGCTCCTGCGGCAGAAGTCCAAGCACGAACGGTGCGCGCTCTTTGGCGCATGCATCGTCTCGAAGAACAAGGCCATTGCCAGCTGTTTTACGGGGACGAAAGCGGCTTCTGTCTCCAGCCTTGTGTTCCTTACATGTGGCAGAAGAAAGGCGAGACAGTCTGCCTCCCGTCGCAAGCTCACTCAAAGCGGCTCAACGCGGTCTCGTTTCTGAGCAAAGACAACCAGATCCACACCTTTCTGGGGTGCGAGTCCATTACGGCTCGGCACATGATCTACAGTCTCGATAAGATCGCCAGCCAGATCACCATCCCGACTGTGATTGTTTTAGACAACGCCAGCATTCATCGCGCGAAGATCATTCGAGAAAAGCAAGCTCAGTGGAAGAAGCAAGGACTACGCCTCTTCTTCCTGCCGCCGTACTGTCCGCATCTCAACAAAGTCGAGACCCTGTGGCGAATGGTCAAGTACCGATGGCTTGCTCCCAAAGACTACGCCAGCTTTGAAAGCCTCTGCAAAAGTGTCGAAAATATCCTAGCCAAAATCGGCCAAGAATATCGGATTTCTTTTGCGTAGGTACTTAGCAATCAGGGTACACTAAAATTCCCAATAGCGAAAGGAGGGTACAGACAACATTTAGATAAAACACCGTACAGTACGTCTAATCTCGGCTTGAAGAAATATGGCTTTCAACAGGTTTACTCGCTTGACAAGGAGATAATATGCCGCACGTCAAAATCACTCTTAATTCTATCCAATGTTTATCAACAACTGATAATTTTCTTGAAGGAAGTTCCGATGAACTTCGTTGTCTAATTGAAAATCGACAAGTATACGTAAACTCTGGGCAGAATCCGGTTATTCAGTTTGGGAACACATTTAAGGTGTTAGGAACAAGCGAAATTGGTGATTTTAGCCCAATGCAGCAGGCGCAATTCATTGGCAAGGTTTTGTTCGATGCGGATGTAGACCCGGCAGACGTACCGTATGGACTTTATTTGTTGTTCTTCGATGAAGATAATCCAGTTAACATCGAGATCAATGGTTTTCCTATATCGATTGGAGGCAATGATGATATTGGCATTATTGGCTTCCGAGTCATTCCATTCGAGGCAGAGCCAGCCGGTATTTTCTTTCCTCAAGTAGCTTATAATACAAAGTCTACACCCTTTCCTGGTGGAGACAACGTTAATGGAATAGATTATCAAATCGAAGGGAGCGGTGGCAAATACTCATTGTGGCTAAAGGGTGAAATTTCATAGGAAATCATTACCGAGTTAGAGTAGATTGTTTAGTCAGACTACACTACTAGTCCTTACCTAATGTTTTCGCACCTAAACTAGACTTTATCCATTTACCACCACCGCGATCAGAAGGGTAGCGAATCTATCATTGGTTTTATGCATATCGGTTCTTGAGAGCGAAATGCATAAATGCTGTTGAGAGTTATTGTGAACTGTCAGATTAAGATGGAGTAGCGTTTTCAGAAATGGATAGAGCCTAGATGACACGATGCGCTCACCTAATCAAATAGTTAGGTGAGCGCTTTAAACATTCAGAACATCACGCGATGTTTTTGCGCGGCGACGCTCAGCAGAATACCGACGGCGGACATGTTGACGATGAGGCTGCTGAGGCCATAGGAGAAAAATGGCAGGGGAACACCGACGACGGGCATAATGCCCATTGTCATTCCGGCGTTGACGACTGTGTGGAAGGTGAGCATGGAAAGCACGCCGGCGGCGAGCAGGCGGCCGAGGGTGTCTTTGCAGTCGGCGAGGATCATGACCCCGCGCTCCAGCACGAAGAGGTACAGGGCGAGCAGCGCGACGCATGCCACGAAGCCGCCTTCTTCCCCGACAATGGTGAAGATGAAGTCGGTGTGCTGTTCCGGGATGAAGCGGCCGTTGCTCTGCTGTCCGTGCAGGTAACCCATGCCGCTCATGCCGCCGTTTCCGATGGCGATCTCACTCTGCCGAAGGTGGTATCCGGAATCGCGGGGGTCGGCGTCCGGGTTCAGGAAGACTTCCAGACGGTTTTTCTGATAGTCCTTGAGGACCTGGTTTCCCCCAATCGTGGGATTGAAGTGCCAGATGGCCGCGAATAAAAGAACCCCGGTCCCGAGGATCAGCAGCAGATGCTTGA
Organism: Capsulimonas sp.; assembly: GCF_039929585.1. Lineage (NCBI taxonomy): Bacteria > Bacillati > Armatimonadota > Armatimonadia > Capsulimonadales > Capsulimonadaceae > Capsulimonas > Capsulimonas sp. Next base: position 20,556 of record NZ_JBDSQY010000076.1, on the reverse strand, counting down.
TGTTCGCGCCGGCAATCGCCGTAATTCCAAACCAAATCGCGAGGATCACAAGCGCTGTGCCGAGGTCCGGCTGCTTCGCGATCAGCAGCATGGGAATACCGATATGTCCCAGCGACTTCAGCAGCGTCGGCCACTCACGAATGGTTTCAATGTTCTCTGCAAGATACAGAGAGAGCGTGCCGATGAGGATGATCTTGGCGAACTCGGAGGGCTGGATCTGGATCGGGCCAAGCGCGATCCAGCGCTGCGCGCCGTGCGATGAATGGCCGAAGTGGAACAGCACGACCAGCAGCAGAAATAAGTTCAGGGGATAGAGGTATCGTGCGAAGCGCTTGAGCAGCGTTTCGTACTCCCGGGTCGCCAGAAACAAGATGAGAGAGGATCCGAGCACGATCCCAACAACCTGCTTGCGGAAGAAATCCATCCCGTGCGGATCGTTATGCACCGCGCTCTTGATGGATAGCAGTCCGCCGCAGCAAATCAGGAGCACGGCCGCGAAGAGGCCGAAGTCCAGCTGCCGAATGCCCTGTTTTTGCACGGTCATGGTAGGCCTTATCATACCACGAAATCCCTTACAAAGGTTTCCATGCTTCCGCGCGCAGCGGGGCGCAATAACGCTCGATGATACACGTTGCAGGCGCCCGGTGTTTCGGGTACAATCCTAAACAGCATCATTTGGCGTTCGAAAGGGTTTGCAACGTGCGCCTTTGCCCCCCCCGGCCCGCGCTTGTGTTTCTTCTCGCTGCTTTCGGGTTTTCAACGGCTCCCGTTCTCGCTGCGGATACAGATACCGCTCCCGCCGCGTCCGCCGCGCAAGGCCTTAGCCCTGTCGCGCATAAGACGCTGGCGAATGGCCTCCAGGTTCTCGTCGCTCCTTCAGGGAACGCCGACCTGGTGACGCTCGACGCCTGGGTGGGTGCTGGAACACGCCGCGAGACCGCCGAAAACAACGGCGCCGCCCACTTCATCGAGCATCTTCTCTTCAAAGGCACGCCCACGCGCCAGCCAGGAGAGATCGACGCGGCGATTGAAGACCTTGGCGGCTCGATGAACGCCGCGACTTCCTACGACTGGGCGCATTTTTACGTCACCGTCGGAGCGTCCGACGCTCCGCCCGCCCTCGACATTCTCTCCGATGTGCTCATGCATGCCGAGCTGCGCCAGCAGGACATGGACCAGGAGCGCCCGGTCATCCTGAGCGAGATGGCCCGGCAACTGGCCGATCCCGCGCAGCGGATCGCCCGCATGCTGAATGCGATCACCTTCCCCACCCATCCTTACGGCCGCCCGCTGCTTGGCCCGCCAGCGCACATCACGTCGATGACGCGCAAAACAGTCCAGGATTTCTACCACGCGTACTATGCGCCGGGCAATGTCACCCTGGTGCTCACGGGGAAGATCACACCCGAGCAGGGCTTCGCCATGGCGGAAAAGGCGTTTGGCAAGTGGCCCGAGCGCCCCATACCCGACGATAAAGTGCTGTCGGAGCCGAAACAGACCGAGATCCGCACGCGCGCCATGAACGCCCCGGTCTCGAAGGGTTATCTGACCATTGGATTCCGCGCACCCTCCGTCCGCGATCACGCCACCGCCTACGCCATGGACGTGCTGCTGACGATCCTTGGACAGGGCGGACATAACCGTCTCAAGGACGATCTTCAGGACAAGCAAAAGCTCCTGACCGGTGTGAGCGCCAATTACCTCACCCAAAAGGATGAGGGGCTAATGACGATCACCGCGATCTTCGAGCCCGGCAATCGGGACGAAGCTCTGAAGGCGATCCTAGGCGAGATTGATTCGCTGCGCACGAAGCCGGTTTCGGAAAAGGAATTGGCCGCCGCGAAGCATTCCCTGCTGGCGTCCTATCTTTTCGACGTGCAGACCACGAGCGGACGAGCGAACGCGCTGGGCTTCTACAACATGATCGATTCGTATCAGTACGATACGGCGTACATCACGCAGTTCGAAAAGCTCACCCCGGCCGATGTGCAGAACGTCGCCGTTCGATACCTCGATCCTGAAAAATATTCCCTGGTCACGCTGCTTCCGGTCACGGACCCGGCCACGGCGACCAGCGACGCCGGCTCCGAATCGATCCCGGCGCAGCGCCTGCACGGCGATTCCAACACTGCGGCGCAGCGTCCGGAAACGACCTCGACCGATGCATCCCGGCTTTAGGAGTACCCGCGTGTCCCGAACTCTCTTCGCAACCGCCGCCTGCGCCCTGCTCTGGATTTCCAGCGCCGCGATAACGCACGCCCAAACCGCCGAGGCGCCTGCGGCGTCCGCTCCAGAGCCAGCCGCCGCGCAGCCGAGCGCCATTTATCGGACTACCCTGCCGAGCGGCATGAAAATCGTCTGCCGCCAGGAAGCCGGAGCGCCGCTGGTGGCGGTCAATGTCTTCGTCACCGTCGGTAGCGGCCTGGAAACGTCGCAAAACGCCGGGATCGGCAGTTTCGTCGCGCGCACCCTGCTTGCCTCAACCTCCATCCGATCGCAGCAAACGATCCAGGGCGAAATTGCGGACCTTGGCGGCAGTTTCGATGTCTCACGCCAGCCCGACTGGACCCGCATCTCCGCGCTGTGCGTCAGCGACCATTTCCCGAACATGATCGACCTGCTTACGGATGTGCTGAAGAACGCCACGTTCGACACGGACGTTGTGGAAGAGCGCCGCGCCGATGTGCTTTCGGACATCAATGACAGCGACGCCGGCTTGTTCACCGTCACCTACAACGGCGTTCGCAGCCGCCTGTTCGCCAGCAGCGGGTACGCGCTGCCCGCAGTCGGAACGACCAAGAGCATTCAGCGCATCACCCGTCGCCAGATTCAGCAGTATTATCTGAGATATTACGTCCCGCAGAACATGACTGTCTCGGTTGTCGGAGACATTGCGCCTGAGGACGCCGTTCGCGAGATCACGCATGGGATGGCGGATTACCAGTCGACCGTGCGGGGAACACGCCGCGTAGGGGCGCCGCTCGTCGAGCTTCCGGTCCTCTCAGGCTCGCCCGAGCCGTTCCATTCCACCATGAGCGATCTCACGCAAATCTGTGTGATGTCCGGGTTCCGGGCGCCGTCGATGTCCAACCCCGATTACTTCGCGCTGCAAGTGGCGAATGCACTGCTGGGCGGAATGAAGACCTCACGGATGTTCACCAACCTGCGCGAAAAGCAGGGACTGGCCTACGACCTCGGCTCGTTCTACTCGCCCCAGCTTTATTCCGGCGATCTGACCGCCTATGTCTTTGCCGCCGCGCGCCCTTCGACGGACGCCTCGGCCAACACCGAGGCCATCGCCAAGATCCGACAGCTGCTGCTGGATCAGATCACCGATCTGCAAATGAAGCCTGCGACGGACACGGAAATCAACCGGGCCAAGCATTATTTGATCGGCTCGCAAAAGATCAAGCACGAGCGGATCGAGGACCGATCTTATCTGCTCGGTCTGGCCGAAATCTCCTCGAACGACAAAGGCAACCTGGACGAAGAGTTCACCCAGAAAATTAACGCCGTCACCTCCGCCGATGTTCAGCGCGTCGCAAAAAAATACTTCGCGCATCCGGCGATCGCGGTGGTCGAACCGGACTCTAAGAACGGCGGGGTTGTGCTGCGGTAGAGCGATAATCGTACCCGATCACATCCCGCCGGCCCAGCCCTGAAATCAGCCATTCCAAACGCACGCCGGATTCTTCGACACGGAGTTCCGCCGAGTAGCAATCTTCCTTGCACTGATGCCCGTTGACCGAACGCCAGCACCCGTCGCCTTCGTGCTCCAGATCGAAGAGCAGCACGGGCCGACCGGCTCCCATTCTCAGATGCTCCAGCCGCACCCGGTCGTCGCCGGTTCGCGACCACCGATAGACGTTGCGGAATCGGAACTCCCTGCCCTCCGGCGATTTCCACCGTCCGAATTCGCGAAAGATCACCTGATCTCGTGTCGCCGTTTCGATCAGCACATCGCCCTCGCCGACCGCGTTCCATCCTGCGGCGCTGTTGCTCGACGCCGCGAACGATAGCTGGCAAACGCCGCCCAGCTGAAGGAGCAGCCAATCCGCGCTCGTGATAGGATTGTCATCTTCCGTCATTTAATCTTCTCTTAACCGATCTCCGGTCGCCGTCACGGTATAATCCCCACATCCCTTGTCGTATTCAGGAGCGGGTTTTGAAGCAAATCAGTCGTCGTGAGTTTTTACAGATCGCGGGAGGCGTCACGTTTCTCGCGCTCATCCCCAATGGGCGCGGCTTATTCGCCGCAGCGCCCGAAAGCAATCTGCCCCTCTTTACTGTTCTTCCCTATATTCAGCCCGGCTCCGCAAGCGTGCTCAAAGAAAATGCCGACACGCTCGTCGTCGCCTGGCAGACCGAAAATCAGGCGGCCGACTTCACGGTGTCCTACGGCTCCTCCAAAAAGTATGGGCAAAGCGCCGTTATTACCAAGGGCGAACGAACGATTGACGATCCGGGGCAAGGGGAAGTTCCGCATAAGCATTTGAACTACAGCGCCGAACTGACGGGATTAAAGCTCGGGCGCAAGTATTATTACCGGGTTTCCGGCAATGGGAAGGTCATTGCCGAAGGCTATGCGACGACCCGACAGCAACGCGGGCGCAAAATCCGATTTGTCACGTTTGGAGACAATTCGTATGGCGGCGTCAGCGACCACCGCATCGCGTACCAGGCCTACATGGCGAAGCCCGACTTTATCATGAACACCGGCGATAACGTCTATCAGAGCGGCCTCGACCATGAGTACGCCAAGTTCTTCTTCCCGGTCTACGACGCCACCGTCGCCGGACTGGAGCTTGGCGCTCCCCTGCTCCGCTCGGTCCCGTTCTATACCGTCCTCGCCAATCACGACGTTCCCGGCCGCGATGCCCAGGGACGGGAGGCGGGAGACTTTACAAAGCACAGCGACGCCCTTGGCTATTACACAGCGATGCATCTCCCGCGCAACGGCCCCGCCACACTGACGTCTCCCACCCCGACCGTCTGCGCCGATCCCGCCATTCTCCAGCAATTTCAGGAGTGCGCCGGCAATCGTTTCCCACAGATGGCGAACTATTCGTTCGACAACGGCGACGCCCACTTTCTCTGCTTGGACGCCAACACATATGTCGATCCCACGGACAAAGCATTGCAGGACTGGATCGAGCAAGACCTCGCAGGCACGGACGCCCGCTGGAAGTTCGTCGTGTACCACCAGCCTGCGTTCAACGTCGGCAAGGAGCACTACAAAGAGCAGCAGATGCGCGTGCTGTGTCCGATCTTCGAAAAGCACGGCGTGGACATCGTTCTCAACGGTCACGAGCACACATACCAGCGCACGATGCCGATCCAGTTTACGCCGACCGATCTGACCCGGGCCACACACACGAACACGCGTGACCGGATCATTCCCGGCCAGCTGACGATCGACCGTGAGTTCGACGGCAAAGACAAAACCCGCCCCAGCGGCGTCATTCATCTGACAACGGGGGCGGGCGGCAATATCATGTACGAACCGGAGTTCACGGACAGTCCTGAAAGCTGGGTATTCACGGACGGCGACGAAAACCACTACGTCGCAAAGTTCCACTCCCAGCAGCATTCACTCACCGTCATCGAGATCGATGGACGCTCGCTGACACTACGGCAGATCAGTGAGTTTGGTGATGAGATCGATCGGATTCACGTGACTAAGGCGTGAACCATTTGTCGTGCGGCGTTTGATTGATGTAGTATTGCTCCAGGCGCATGGCTTTGACGTGGCCATCCATGAAGGCGAGATTGGAGCGGTCGAAGTGGCGATTGGAAGGGCGCGCGTCGGCGGGATCCGTCAGCGCGCCTTCCGGAGGCCCGTCGGGGTTCGGCAGGATGAATGCATCGGGCCGGTTTGTTTTGAAATCATCCTCGGTTCCCACTTCCCCCAGCATAATCGTGTCGGAGGGAGTTTGGAAGGCGCTCAGTGGAAGAACCGGCGGCAATGGAAAATCGGTAAGATCGACAAACGCCAATTCGTTGAGGCCGTAGGAGCTAACCTTCGCCGCGCCGTCCGAGGGGCAGAGCCGGATCTGGCTGTTTTTGACGTAGGGGTTGATCAGCTCCGGCCAGAGGATCTCTTCGTCATCAGGCGTCTTGAGCTCCACCGGCGGCAGATATTCGTCATGGTCCTGGGCGTACATCAGCACGCCCAGCGCGAGCTGCTTTTCATTGGAGGAGCACGCTGTCTGGCGCGCCTTCTCGCGGGCTTTCGCAAACGCCGGAAAAAGAATGGCCGCGAGGATCGAGATAATCGCGATCACGACGAGAAGCTCGATCAGTGTAAATCCCTGACGCTGCATAATGACCTCCAGAGGCTGCGATCAAATCTCAAACCGCATGCCGTCATTATACAACGAGACACAGAAAAATTAGTAAATTCTAATATTCCAAATGAAAACGAATGTCGCTATTTTGGAAACATCCCGGCAACATTACCCCGCTATACTCACACTATCGTCTCACAACGCCGCGAGACATCTGAAATCTTCTCTTTGAGTAAGACATCCACCGGCAGCGCTGCCCCACTTCGTTTTGACCGCTCCGTCTTTACAGGGGACTCGCAGCAATGTCTGAAAAGAAAAAACTCGTCGTCATCGGCAACGGCATGGCCGGCGCGCGCACGGTGGAGGAGATCCTTCAGCGCGGCGGCGCGGCGCAGTACGACATCACCGTGATCGGCGATGAGCCGCACGGCAACTATAATCGTATTCTGCTGTCCAATGTTCTGAGCGGCGCCCAGTCTCCGTCGGAAATTTATCTCAATCCCCTCACCTGGTATCGCGAAAACAACATTACCCTGCATGCGCCGATGCGCGCGGCGCGGATCGATCGCGCGGCGAAAGTCGTTTTTGCCTCTGCGGTCGGCGGCAGGGCCGACGCCGAGCCGATGTCGCTGACTTACGACACGCTCATTATCGCCACCGGCAGCCGCCCGTATGTCCCGCAAATGGAGGGACTGCGCACCTCGGACGGCGCCGATAAGCCGGGCGTCTGCGTGTTCCGAACTCTGGACGACTGCCATAAGATCGCGGGATGCGCCAACAAGTGCGAGCGCGCCGTAGTCATCGGCGGCGGACTGCTCGGTCTGGAGGCGGCGCGGGGACTGCTGAAATATGGCGTGGAAGTTCATGTCGTGCACATTGGCGCAAACCTGATGAGCGCGCAGCTGGACGCACAGGCGGCGGCGCTGCTCAAGGCGCAGATAGAGCGCATGGGCATCCACGTCCATCTGAATAAATCGACGACGGCGGTTTTAGGAGAGGATTGCGTCACCGGCCTGGCCTTCGCCGATGGAACCTCGCTCGCGTGTGACATGGTCGTCATCTCCACCGGCATTCGCCCGAACGCCGAGATCGCCAAAGAGTGCGGCCTCGCCGTGGAGCGCGCCATTGTAGTCGACGATCAAATGCGCTCGGTGACGGACCCGGATATTTACGTAGTCGGCGAGTGCGCGCAGCATCGGGGCGTCACCTATGGCCTGGTCGCGCCGCTCTGGGAGCAGGGACAGGTGCTCGCGGACCATGTCACCGGCCGCAAGCCCACCGCCGCTTACAAAGGCTCCAAGCTCGTGACAAAGCTCAAGGTCATGGGGATCCAATTGGTGTCGATGGGCGTCACGCAGCCGATGCATGATACCGATGAAGTCGTCCTATTCATGGAGAGCCGCAAGGGGATCTATCAGAAGCTGATCATCCGCGACGACACACTGATCGGCGCGATCATGCTGGGCGACACGGAAAAAGCATCGGCGCTGATCCAGGCGTTCGACCATGCCTCCCCGCTCTCCGAGCTGCGCCGTGAACTGCTATTCGACAGCGCCCCGCCCGCAGGCGCCTCTTCCAAGAACAAGCTGCTGGAAATGCCCGACGCCGTGAAGGTCTGCAACTGCATCGGCGTCACCAAGCGCGATATCCGAAAATGCGTGGAAGGCGGCTGCCGCACGCTCGAATCCGTCCAGGCCGCTACCCGCGCCGGCTCCGGCTGCGGAACCTGCAAGCCCCTGGTCAAAGATATCGTCGAATGGGTCGCCGACGGCGGCGAAACCCCGCCGCCCACACAGCCATCCAGCGAGATCCCCGCCCTGCTCGCCGACCTTCCCTTCGCAAAGCCCGAAGTTGCGGGGGCCATCAAAGTCCTGATGCGCGAGCTGATGGACTGGGCGAGCAAAGATTAAGCCCGTGTTCGTGAACATTCTTTGTGGAGCCGGAGGTAGCATCATTCCTCAAAGGAATAAAGCTGCCGGGCGACGAATTGTGACTTCGACATGAAACGTTCATTCCCCCAAGAATGAGTACCTATTAATGAGCATGATTTATAGCCTTGTCCAGCTCCGCGCGGACAAAATCGCAATGCTGATGGAACGGCCAGAGCTAATCCGGCCACTCCTGGGATTAAGCTCCAAATCACCGAAGCGCGCCCAGTCGCCGGCGGATGATGTAATTGCAAATGACTTTGATAATGACAGCCTACCAAAAACGGATCTTGAAAAGGCATGGCACGGCCTGCATTTTCTGCTGACAGGCTCCGATTGGGAAGGCGATCTGCCTTACGCGTATTTGCTGCTGGGCGGAGCGCAGATCGGAAAAATTGACGTAGGATATGGACCGGCGCGCGCTCTCCGGCCACAAGAGGTTCGTGAATTCGACGTATGCCTGGCATCCGTTACGACGGATTTTCTAACGTCGCACTTTGATCCGAACAAAATGACCGAACTGGGCATCTATCCCTTTGCCATTGCCTCGCCGGCGCCCGACGACGACCTGCGTTATCTTCTGCTCTATTTCGAAGACCTTAAGTCATTTGTCAGTGACGCCGCAGCGCATGGACATGGCGTTGTCACCTATCTTTCCTGATTTCCGAATGTCGAAACCTTGGAGTCTCTGCTCAAGGACAATAGTTTCGCCATATTGCACGAGCAAGCACCACTTTCTCCGCGCGTTTCAATCTCAGTTCGGCGTAACGCCCCACCATTATCTCACACGGCTGCATCTCCAGAAAGCCGATCGGCGGCTGCGGCAGACACAAGACTCTGTCTCGGAAATCTGCCTGAACGTCGGTTTCTCCAGCTTCTCCTCGTTCAGCGCCTTGTTTCGCCGGCATTACGGGGCGTCGCCGACGGAATATCGAATTCGCAATTTTCGATTAGCACAGAACTATTGTCCTCGGTTAAGATGTCTTCAAAGAGGAGAGATTACGATGCCTACGCCCCAAGAAATCTTTGACGCCATCGCCGCCGGCGATCTTGCCCGTATGCAATCGCTGCTGGACGCCAATCCCGCAGCAGCAGCCGACCGAAACGCCGAAGGCGTGTCCCCGCTGCTATTCGCCCTTTATCGCGGCAAAAGCGATGTGGAGACAGAACTGCTCCGCCGTAATGCGCCGATGGATATCTGGGAAGCGGCGGCGGCAGGCGAGGCTTCTATTGTCGCCAGCGAGATCGAAAAGAACCCAGACGCTGTCCACCAGCGTTCACCCGATGGCTGGCTGCCGCTGCATCTCGCCTGTTTCTTCGGCCACCCTGAAGCGGCGCTGTTGATTGTGACGCACGGCGCGGACATCGACGCCGTCTCGGGAGGATTTCGTGTTATGCCCCTGCAAAGCGCTCTTGCGAACAGTCATGAAGATATCGCGCGCATGCTGATCGAACATGGGGCGAGCGTGGAGGCGTCACCCGAAGGAAGCGATTGGTCGCCGCTGCACTACTGCGCCGCGAACGATCTTCCGGAAATCGCAGCGCTTCTGCTGGAGCGCGGAGCAAACCCAAACTCGCGGATTGCAAGCGGCGAAACGCCGCTCCAAATGGCCGATAAGGCTGGGAACACGTCAGTCACCGAGATTCTATTAAGGCATCAGAAATAACGCCGCCATGCCAGAGCAAAACCCACTCGATCGATTGCGAACACTCTGCCTGAACCTGCCGGAAACGACCGAACGGCTCAGCCACGGCGAGCCGACCTGGTTTATCCGGGATAAGAAGACATTCGCCATGTACGCCGATCGCCATCATGATGACCGGATCGCCTTCTGGTGCGCGACGCCTATGGGCGCGCAGGCGGCGATGGTGTCAGCCGAGCCCACCCGCTTCTTCTCACCGCCTTATGTCGGCTGCCGGGGCTGGATCGGCGTATGGCTGGACATTCCGGTGGACTGGGAGGAGATCGAACAGATCGTGACGGACGCCTACCGCGCGGTCGCGCCGAAGCGGCTGAGCGAGAGCCTCACAAAGTAAAAAAGATTTTCCAGTCCCCAACTATTCTCCCGCTGGTGTTCGACATAGCTCCTGAAACAAGCTTAGCGCTGACGCGCAAGCCAAACAGTCACACTTTTTCAGAGGAGAATATTTCCATGCAAACGTCCACCTTCACTCGCTTCGCTTCCATATTGTCGGCCTCTCTCCTGCTTGCTGTTGCAACAAGCGCAATCTCTGCATCGGCTAAAGGCGGCTCGACAGCGCCCACGGGCGAAGTTCCCGTCGTCACAGGTTCGGCGACTTCGTCCAGCTTTAAGCTGAACGATCTGAAGATTTCCTACAACGGTACGGTTGCCGCTGGGACGGCGACAATCGGTTATGATGCGAACGGCGTGGCCGATAGCCTGACGATCAGCCTCAGCAAGGTGAACGTTCCAGACGGTACAGTTTGCCATTTGAACTCGATTTGCGGCCGCCAGACCATCATCACAGCAACCTATTACACCACATACGGCAGGGTTTATACGGAAATCGACGGCGATATCACGATCCATAAGGGCTCGGCCACTCTTTCCCTGAGCCGCGCGAAGGGAGACATCATTCCTGACTTCCCAACGGCCACTGCAATCGGCACCTCGGAAATCCGGGTCACGGCGCCGGACGGCGTTTGGATCCTGGACGGAACGCAAGGCGCTTTCCACGCGTAAGCGCCGCCACCAAGCAGCGGCCTCATCCAATGTTACTGGATAAGGCCGCTTCTTGGCGTTTCCTAATCTCATCCCTCTTCAAATCGTGATATAATACAACGTGAACGATTTGCACGACAGTTCCACCACTGCGCCTGCCGCCCCCTTCTCTCGGCGGCGCTACGCCGACGCAGCATTTACGCTCATTGAACTCCTGATCGTCATAGGCATCATTGCGATTCTTGCCGCTATCCTCTTCCCAGTATTCCAAAGCGCCCGCGAAAAAGCCCGTCAGACCTCCTGTGTATCCAACGAACGCCAGTTGGGCCTTGCGATTGCGCAGTACACACAGGACAGCGATGAGCGGTTCCCCAACGGCGTCAATCCCGCAGCCCACCATTTCTGGTCGGGAGAAGGCTGGGCGGGCCAGTGCGCCCCTTATCTCAAGAGCGTCGCAACGCTGCGCTGCCCGGACGATCCCACTTCTTCGTATGGAGCACAAAATTTCGCCGTCTCCTACGGGTATAACATCAATCTGGTGACGCCCAGTCCCGCAGAAGAAGGCGATGTCGACAAGTCCGGCTGGTATGAAGATGTCACACCACCCGGGCTTCTGCTTGCCGAGCTCAGCGCGCCAGCCAGATCGGTAATGCTGTTCGAAGTCTCCGGCGTTACCGCGAACGTAGCGGCGCACAGTGAAGGCGCCGCCGCCGGTGGAGTGATGGGCAAAAATCTGTCTGCTTCCGGCAATGGGCTCGACAATCGTCTTTACGCACATCTCGACGACAGCACCGGAACGGATAACCGTTACGCCACGGGGCATCTTGGAGGACGTTTGACCGGCCCAACCGGGCAATTCCAGCCTGCCGCCGGCCGGCATACGATGGGCGCGAATTATCTGCTCGCAGACGGGCATGTTCGATGGATCCGCGGCGCGAATGTCTCCTCCGGACTGGTCGCCACAGCTGCGTCCGATGTGCAGGGAGCGACTGCGAATGGCTTCTCCGCCGCAGGCGCGGAAACGACACAGCCGTCCATTGTGGCGACTTTCAGCATACGATGACCCAAAATCCTCACAACAATCCCAACCTTTTCGCCATTTTGACCGACTTAGCTTATCGAGATAGGCGAGCGAATTCCACGGAGTTATCTTGCTCCTACTGACTCTCGTGTTCAGCACCGGCGAATCCGGCAGCGTACGCGCCGCCCGTAAAGGCGATCGCCGCGCGTTCGACACGCTCGTTGGCGCTTACACGGCGCCGCTGCGCGGCTTTCTCATTCGCCGAGTCGGGGCGGAGCTGGCGGACGATGTGATGCAGGAGACATGGATGGCGGCATGGGCGGCAATCAGAAGTTATAGCGGCAAATCGGGGTTCAAAGCGTGGCTCTTCGGCATTGCGCTTCACAAAGGAACCGACGCCCTGCGCACGCGCGGTCGCAGCACCGCCGTGGCGTGGTCGGATCTGCTGGAAAACACCGTGAGCAGCGGCCCCGACCCCTATGAAACCACGGTCAATTCCCATGTGATCCGAGGCGTGTTAGCCGAAATGCCCGAAGCGCAGCGGGAAGTTTTGGAGCTGTACTACTACGCTGAACTGACTTTGTCCGAGATCGCGGAAATCCTGGGAAGAAACTTGAACACCGTAAAATATCAGTTCTACCGGGCGCATGCCGCCGCCGCAGATCGACTGCCCGAATTTCAAAATCCGACAGGCGGGAGCCAGCCGTGACACACCCGAACCTCGACCAAGATTTACTGATGTTCGCCCACGGAGATCTTTCCGCGCTCGCGGCCGTTCGCATTCGCCTTCACCTAATCGGCTGCCCCGATTGCCGCCGCCGTCTGGAAGCGTTCCAAGCCACATCCGTTGGCATCGCCCGCGCCATCCACGCCAAGCGAACATCTCCCTGGTCCCCGTTCGCCGGCTGGCCGTCCACCGCAGTGCTGGTTATTATGCTTGCCGCCACCATCGCCGTTCTCACGATCGGCGCATTCATTTTTCACCAGCGCCAGGCCGCCGCGCCCCCCGCTCCCGCCAGCGCCCCCTGCCGCGCCGATCTGCCCACCGACCAGTGCCGGTAGCGGATAGAGTGCCGCCGTCCCTCGCCTGCTGCTTCGGCCACCTTGAGGCGGCGCGGCTGATACTGGAAAACAGCGCGGACATCAACGCCATCTCGGGCGGATTTCGCGTCCATGCCCCTGCAAAGCGCGCTCGCGAACCGTCACGCCGATATCGCGCGCATGCTCATCGAGCGCGGCGCAAGCCTGGAAGCGGCAATCGACGGAAGCGACTGGTCGCCCCTGCGCTACTGCGCCGAGAACGACCTGCCGGAAATCGCCGCGCTTTTGCTGGAGCGCGGCGCAAATCAATAGAAAGGCTCCACATGTTCTTTTCGGGATATGTCAGAATGTTCCGCTGCGCTGGTTGCGGCTACGAAACTTCACGGCAGTACAGCCACGCGATAGTCTACTGGGTCGGCCTGATCGCCACGTCATGCGCTGTGATGATGCCTATTATGTCGCACCGCTACGGGCATCATCACAAGTGGTGGGTGGTGATCCTCATCGCCGGCGACGTGGCGCTCCTCACCCTCTTGATTGCCGCCACAACGCGCTGGGAGAACAGGCAAATCCCTCTCAACGAATGGTGTCCGAAATGCTCCGAGCCGCTCCAGTGGACCGGCAATGGTTTCTACGACTCCTTGCTCCCAGAAACCAGTGATATTATCACCGGCGCTGGTTACTGGATCATTCATATAATTGCGATTGTCCTGATGTTAAGGATGCCGTAATGGGCGTTTCTATCTCTCCTAAGAACACTTTAAAGCTTCGGCGCTGCATACGGCTTTTCCTCAGATAGACTACTGTTGTAGTTTTACCATTGAGAGGTACGCGCACATGTGGCTGCCCCATTGCGACTATCCGCCAGATTTCTTCTTATCCCCTCTCGGTGATTATGCCTATGTGGTGACGCCTGGCAAACCAAAAACGATCCATGGATACCGTATGGGTAAAGATAGAAAGCTCCATCAGATTCTGACAATGCCGATTGACGATCGCCTGAGTTACGCCGCCGTATTCCGGCCCGTAAGCTGGCTGATCCGGTGCCAGAGCGGCAGGAGCGGAATGAGGCTGACGCTGGAAAACTGGGCGTCGCCACTTTCGATCACGATCCATTGTCCGTCTTCGAGCTGTCCGATGTCCATCGAGACGTACGGAACGTCCAACCGTCTGGCCGCCTCTATGGCAAGATCCAGCACTGCTTTGTTCTCTTCCACGCTCAGCGCGCTCAACGGATCATCGCCTTCCCAATAATATCCGTGCCCAAGGATCTCAGACCGATAGAGAAATACACGATACTCTCGGCCGATGGGGAACCCTAGGGCCGTCTTGTTGACGTGACGAATGGGTACGAGCTCACGGATGACGACGCGTCCGCGCGTGCGGCCTTCCAGGCTTAGATATTGAGATGTTAGCAGACGTACTTCTTCAAGCGACTGCGCGACGCAAGCCTTCCAGCCTCGCGCCTTGCGCGACTGCACTGCCCCTTTGACGAAGACCGGCAACCCCACCGACCGAATGGCTTCCTCACACTGATCGGGATCAGTCACAATGACGGATTTTGGCGTCAGCCCTTCAAGACGCATATACGCCCGATCAAACTCCTGCGCGCGCAGATGTTCTTCTGGGGTGTTCAGCAAGTGTATCCGCTTCTCCAGAGCTTGCTGATAAACCGTGGCGTAATGCTCCGGCGTCGGGATATATCCGTTCCAGACACCCAGCGTCTCGCGATCTTGAACGGGGATATGCGCAAACGCATCCGCCGAGTTTTCGAGGTCGTCGAAGCCCTGGGGAATATAGTAAACGCGGCATCCGGTGAGCTTGGCCGCTTCCGTGGCGGCCTGCAGCTCACGCGCGCTGGGCGTCGGCTTCAGGTAGCTGGAGGCTTCACTGAGTACAATCATAGTCCCTCTTCAATTGTCTCGTAAAACAAGCGAAAATGGCGAAGCGATATCGCCATGGCGGCGCTAAACGTTTATCACGGCAAGCTCTCGAATACACACTTTTTTGCGACAGAAAAACAGATTTTTCAGATCAATAATCTGGTAACATGCCTCGCGGAATACTGCCGAAGTAGGGACAACGTGACGATCGTATTACAGAGGAGTAACATGAAGCGAACCACCCTTGGAGTTCTCGTCTTATTGATCGCGGGGCTGGCGTCGAACGCCAACGCTGCGGGAAATAATTGGATGAACGGAATGAACGGTAACCAATCCGTCGCGCAGTTTTCGATCCCCGGAACGCACGATTCCGGCGCTCTGTCTGAGCCGGTCTCCGGAACGGCCAAATGTCAGAATCTCTCCATCACCGACCAGCTGAACGCGGGCGTCCGGTTCCTGGACATCCGATGCCGCCACATCAACGACGCCTTCGCCATCCATCATGGCCAGGTCTACGAAAACGCCAACTTTGACGATGTGCTCAACGCGGCGTTCACGTTCTTGAACGCCAACCCCAGCGAAACCGTGATCATGAGCGTGAAGGAAGAGTACACCGCTTCCGGCGACACGCGCACATTCGAGCAGACATTTGATTCGTACGTCGCGAAAAACCCAAGCCAGTGGTATCTCGGATCGGGCATCCCGACCTTGAGCCAGGCGCGCGGAAAGATCGTCCTGTTCCGCCGCTTCGGCGCCAGCTCCACGCCCAAAGGCATTGACGCTTCCAACTGGCCGGACAATACCACCTTCACCACCAGTAACACTCTGCGCGTTCAAGACAATTACAATGTTTCGAGCAACACGACGAAGTGGAGCCAGGTGCTGCAAGTCCTGAACGAAGCCTATTACGGCGCGCCGAACATGCTGTACGTCAACTTCGCCAGCGGCGTGAACAGCAGCTTCCTGGGGATTCCCAACATCCCGACCGTCTCCAACGCGATCAATCCCAACCTGACCAGTTTCTTCGCATCAAATACAGGTGGCCGTTACGGCGTGGTCATGATGGACTTTGTCAGCGCGAGCATGTGCTCGATGGTTTACAACACCAACGCGGCACTCAACTACAGCGTCGTCGCCAGCGAAAACCAGACCGTCAACTTCAGCACCCCAGTCGACGCGGCGTACGGCGCCAACAGCAGCTTCTTCAATCGATACGCCATTGCGGGAGCCTTCACCTTCAGCAACGCGAACTTCGGCGGCGATCCGATCTTTGGCGTTGCGAAATCAGGATTGGCGAAGCCGTTCCTAAAGAGCGTGACTGAAGGAAACAGCGCCACCTTCGCTGGCCCCGTGGAAGTCGCCTACGGCGCGAACGGGAGCTATGCCTACAATTGGGGCACATCCGGCACAGTGACGTTTACCAACGCCGCATTCGGCGGCGATCCGGCGCCAAACACAGCCAAAACCGGATACTTCATGCCCTATACGCCATGCGCGGACGAAAACGGAACCCTGACGTTTTCCACCCCCACCGACCTTGCCTACGGCGCGAACGGCCACTACTCCTTCCTCCACGCCTTCACCGGCACGGTCACATTCAACAATGCGACCTTCGGCGATCCTATCAGCGGCGCGGTAAAATCGGGTTATTCCCGCCCCAGCCATTAGACCGCCGAGCGTCCTTGCGGCGCCATAACACAGCCATTCGGCAGTGACCGCGCCCGTCCTCCCGGCCAACGCTGGGAGGACGGTTTGCTGTGTGCGCCAAACGATACTGTGTGTCGCACATCCTTCTGATTACAGCCGCACATAAGGCCGGCCTCGCGAACAGCTTGGAAGCGGATCGCGAGGCCGGCCTTGATTGTCGAAGCGCCGTTCTGATGGAAGCTACACGGGGGCCGCTCCGCCTCCGCCGTAGATTTTGTACCACTGGTACAGGATATCGTCGATCACCCGGGTGCTGACGGGCCGGGTCACCGTGGGCGGGTCGAGTACGAAGCCGGCGTCGCCGCGAGCGCCGCTGGAGAAGGCGTTGTCCACGTCGGCGCGCATGTCCGGAAGGGCCGGGCGGAAGCCCTGCGCAATGGCCTTCTTTTGGATATCCCGCGTCAGCAGGAAGTCCACGAACTGTTTGGCGAGCTGAGCCTCACCGTTATCCACCCAATCGGCCTTGATAATCGCTGCGGGCAGATCGATCGGCACGGTCGGAGACGGATATAAAATACGAATGTCCGTGTTGCCGCCGTCGACAGCCGCGAGCGCGTTGGTCTCGTAGGCAATGGCGGCGTCGTATTGGTCGCGCGAGCCTTTGACCAACGCATCGAGCGCTTTGCTCGTGGTGGTCTCAAACTTCGGCACGCTGCCTTCCACGCCGCGCATGAAGCTGAGGAAGCTCGGCGAGGACGGCGTCACGCCGGGATGAGATTTGCTGTACTCGGCGAACATCAGCACGACGGCCGCCTGACCGCTGTTCGACTTTGTCGGGTCGGTTTGGGCCAGCTTGAGTTTGCCCCAGCTCGCCTGCCCTCCGATCTTGCTCCAGCCCTGCGTCGCGATATCGTGCATCAGCAGCCAGGTCTTGCCGCGATACTCAGCCCGGTTCATCGCCGCCGACAGCACTTTGGCGCGGTCGTCCCAGGCGACGATCACCAGACGCGTGCTGAGAATCGTCTTGCTTTCGTCGACTACATCCTCGGAGTGCTTCCCAACCTTTGGGTTGCGCCAGTCGAGGTTGAGCTTGTCGGCCCAATAAGTATCGGCGGGGTTCCAGATCACCGGCTTGCCCTGGCCGTAGAGAATATCCTGCTTGCCTTCCCGCGAGCCACGATAATCCAAAACGATCTGCGGCTGACCGGAATGCTGCGCGTTGAACTCGTCGGCAGCCGGCCGAAGCCACGACTCAGCGCTGCGCTCGTAGTACATCAGCGCGTCTCCCGGTTTCACCGCAGGCGCGGAGGTGGCCGCCGGCGTCCCGCCGAAGTTACTGCCGCCATTGGACGTATTCGTCCCCATAGTACTCGTGGATGCTGTCTGAGGTTTCTTGCCACGTCCCTGGATAAAATGGACAACCAGGTATCCAAGCAGGAACAGCACGAGAACGCCGATAATCAGCGGGATCGGGCTAGGTCTGCCGCCGCCAGCCGACGCGATCATATTGAGCGGCCGGCCGCAGATTGGGCAGACGGGATCGGAGCCGGGCGGTAAGTCGATAAACTCGCCCGAATCCGCCTTCTGGCAATTCCCGAAATTCGTACACTTTCCACGCATTGCAGCCATCGATTAACCTTCCCGCTTGATAATGCCGACAGCCTTTTTACCGGCGTCTAAGAACCGCCGATAGACATCGTCTTGAATATTGCCCTGCCGATCCGCCTTCACCTCGTCGATGAGAGCGACCACGGATTTTTGCAGCTCCACCCGTTTGTCCACATGCATCCATTCCGCCCCGCCCAGCAGCAGCTCGACGGCCTGCCTTACGGTGCGGGTGCTTGACGCATCCAGTTTGTCCACACTGTCCACCAGGGTAGCGCCCAGCGGCACCGGATCGTTGTCAAAGCCATCCTGATCTTTGGTAACCAAGGCAAAGGAGGTGACACCTGTCGCCGGATTGGTGAGCTTTTGGATCACGTTCAGAGCGCGGCCCAGGAGCACATACGGCAGCCCCAGATCCTTCACTTCGCTCATGGTCGCCACGAATAACGGCGGGAACTGGGTTCCATCGCCTTCGCCATGGATCTCCATGCGGGCGCGGGCGCCCGTGGGGCCGCTGACGCGCTGTTCATACTTCTGACGCAGGAACGAAGTCTGCTCGACGTATCGCAGCGGGAATAGGTTCGTCACGCTAATCAGCGTAATCTCGTTGGGCTTGACCTCGCTCGGCGTCTGCGCACTGGGGATGAACTCCATCGGCACGGTGCTGCTGGCCCGGAAAGCATCGCGTAGAGCGCTGGAGAACTCCGGCCGCTTTGTGGAAATAGGAAGGATGGTCGTGAAATTGGTGATTTTCGTCGGGACGTTCGAGGGAATGCCCTCGCCGGTCTTGGCGACTTCATCGGCCTTGAACGCTACATAATTGCCCGCCATGGACACCAGCTCGCGGACATACTTCTGCACGGCCTCCATGTTGCCGCCGTACTGATCGTAGAGTTTATCCACGATGCTGTCGCCCAGTACGCGTCCCTGGTCTTTCTGATCGGCCGCCAGCAGATCGTGCGCGGACCGGGCGCTCTGCTCGGATTTCGTCTCCAGCACCTGAAGGAAACGCTCCTTGGTGATTCGCAGATTGAACGTGCCGAACGTGTAGTTATCGCCAAGCTCCATCAGAAGGTCGTCCCGGAACGCCTTGGTCTGCTTGAACTGCTCGTCCTTGTCTCGCACAAGCAGCTTGGTGAAGTTCTTGACGGTTTCCGGATCGTAAAACTTCACCAGCTGCTGGCGAAGATCGTCGTGCCCGGCGTCGGTCAGGCGCTCCCCGATCTGTTTGTTGAACTGTTCGGTGGCGGACGCGATCATGCTTGCCGCCGAGTCCACTTCACTTTGCAGCGTCGTGATTTCGCCGATCAGCGCCTGGAGCAGCCCCTTGGCGAACTTCCATGCGGCGACATTGGTGCGGTAGACGTACATCTGCTGCAGCGTATTGGCCTGATCGTCGAACAGCCTGTCCCGCTTGCCGAAGGCGGCCGCGAGTAAGTTCATATGCGCCCACTCGTTGGCGTTGTAAGCGACCTTCTGCGTAGCCGCTTCCTCGCTCTTCATCGCCGTGACGATCTTATCGTCCATCTGAACGGCGCGCTGGGTCAGCTCGGCCAGCAGGGCGTCGAAGAGACGACGGATGTCGTACATCGACTTGACGCCGTTTTTCCAGTCGTCGATCAGGTCGCGCTGGATACGAGCGGTAATCTCGCGGATATGGTCCTTGCGATCGCCTTCCTTCGTCTCATAGAAACGCGGGACACCCAGCTCGCGATATTCCTGAGAGTATCGCTTTTCGGACAGCTTCGCCAGCTCGTCCAGCCAGACTTTTGCGTTATCTTTGTAATTCTCGCGGACGAAGGTTTTGAAGTGCGGCATGATGTCCGCCCACGTCTGCGCGATGGGCAGCCAGCGCGGGTTCTTAATCTCGTCCTGAAGAATCCCCACGGACAGGCGCAAGTGGTCGTCGCTGATCAGCCACCGCTGGAGGATATCCGCCTGCTTGACGAACTCCGTGAAGCTCTGGTTCTTCGGTTCGTCGGCGAAAGACAGCGAATCGGACCAGTTGTTGTATTGCAGCTGCAGCGCCGATTGGCGCGCGAAACTGAAGGTGAGATACTCGCGGATCTCTTCTTCCGGGATCGCCAGCCGCTTGATGCCGAAGGCCATAAACCGCTTGGAGCGCTCGCCGGTGGGCGCGCCGGGCGACTGCTCGGGGGAGCCATCGCCGTTTTCCGCGTTCTCCATGCGGCGCAGGGTATCCCACTGCACGTTGCGCACGGCGATCAGCTTTTGATAGAGAAAGTTCGCCATGATGTTCGGGATATCGCCGTCCACATCCACAAACAGGCCGTTCTCATTCTCATTGGTAAAGAGATAGCAGCCGTTAAACGGATCGGTCAGCTGCAATCGAGATTTGATACCGGTGACATCGTATGGCTGCAATGCTCCGACCGAAAGGGCGTTCAGCTCCATCAGTGCGGCGTAGCCGTTCGCGTGGTAGTTTCCCGTGTCCCAATT
>NZ_JBDSQY010000075.1:0-6503 GCF_039929585.1 Capsulimonas sp. | reverse complement strand
CAGACTGATCGTGGCCTTGTCGTGACGCTTCCGGATCAAAAGCCCTGCGATTATGTCTACACCCTTCAGATTCGCGGGGGCGGTCTTAAGCCCGTTCCGTTCACGGAGGTTGCGGAGGTTGTGGAGCCTGTGCGCCCCGCCGCGGATGGCTCTCTGACGCTCATTCCTGACGCCGCCGCGGTGACCGGAGGAATCGTGGCGCAGGGCGGATCCACGCCCAATCTCGGCTACTGGAGTAGCGCCACGGACACTGTTTCCTGGAAGGTGCATTTTGACGCACCCGGCGCATACGACATCACGACGAAGACCGCCTCACCCGACGGCTCCCGTGTTCTCGTCACCGGCGTTGGAAGCGATGTGTCGCTGACCGCTCCGGCGACCGGGGATTGGGAAAAATACGTCGATGTCTCCGGCGGTCCATTGAACGTCGCAGCGGCGGGAGACTATACGCTGACCATTCGGCCTGCGGATGCGGCGACCTGGAAACCCATCAATCTCGCGGCGCTGGTGCTGCGAAGGCGTTAATCCCTATTCTCGCGCTTCGCCAAGTTTCCCCTTTCCCAGCATGCGGATTCGCCGGGGAGGGGGAGACCATTCACGCCATTCCCATTGTCGTTGAACCTGTCGTTGAGCGGATTAGTTGCAGCTTTGTTGAGAAAATGCTAATGAATCGACGTGACCTTCTTAAGTCGGCCTTGCTCGCCGCGGCAGTGCCGGCAATTGCCGTTGAGGCGCTCGGCGCGGACAATCCCGCAAACGCGGAAAACAAGGGGACACGATCTCCTGCCGACAGCACTCCTTCTGAACCACAGCGGCTCTGGTACCCGAAGCCCGCGACAGTCTGGACAGAAGCGCTGCCTCTCGGTAACGGGCGCATCGGCGCAATGGTGTTTGGCGGCGCCCCTGAAGAGCGTATTCAGCTGAACGAGAGCACGCTCTGGGCGGGGCAGCCGCACGACTACGCAAATCCCGAGGGTCTGCAAGCTCTGCCCGAAATCCGCAAGGCGGTCTTTGCCGGCGATTATAAAACTGCTCAGGACCTTTTCAGTAAACACTTTATCGGCCGTCCCTGGGCGCAAATGCCCTATCAGACGTTTGGCGATCTCTCCTTGACGTTCACGGAAGGGGTGGACGAAATCCAGGACTATCGCCGCGATCTTGACCTGACAACGGCCATCGCCACGACGACTTATGTCTCGGGCGGTGTTTCTTACCGCCGCGAATACCTGGTGAGCGAGCCGGATCAGGTTCTGGTCATTCGGCTCACCGCCGATAAACCGGGCCGCATTTCTTATCGCGCCAAGTTCGGCAGTCCTCAAAAATGTACCGTAGGCGCAATGGGAGCGGACGTCACTATCGAGGGTGTCTCCGGGGATTCCAAGGGCCTTGAGGGCGCCGTCCGGTTTTCTGGTCTGGCGCGGCACATCCCGCAGGGGGGAACGTTAACCGCCGACGCCGACGGGCTTGTTGTGTCGCACGCGGACTCGGTCACGATACTGGTTTCGCTTGCCACCAGTTACAAGAATTACCGGGATGTCAGCGGCGATGCGCCGGCTCGCGCTCATCGATATCTGGCGGCGGCACAGAAGCGGCATTACGCGGATCTCCGGCGCGACCACATCGCTTCGCACAAGCGGCTGTTTGACCGTGTGGAATTCCGTCTTGGTAAAAAGGCAAGCAACGAGGCGACGGACCAGAGAATTTTGGCTTTCGGCCGGGGCGAAGATCCTGATCTCGCATCGCTCTATTTCCATTATGGCCGGTATCTCCTCATCTCTTGCTCACGACGTGGAGGCCAGCCGGCGACTCTCCAGGGATTGTGGAACGATTCGATAAGCCCTCCCTGGGATTCGAAGTACACAACCAACATCAATTTTGAGATGAACTACTGGGCGGCGGAGAAGATTGCGCTGCCCGAGTGTCATGAGCCGCTGTTTGCTCTGGTGATGGAGCTTGCCGAGGCAGGCAAGTCAACCGCGCAAAAGCAGTATGGCGCGCCCGGCTGGGTATGCCACCACAATACAGACGGATGGCGCGCGACCGCTCCGTGTGACTACTGGGGAGCCGGAATGTGGCCGACCGGCGGCGCATGGCTTTGTCTCCATCTGTGGGAGCATTATCTTTTCACGGGCGACAAGTCGGCGCTCTCGAAGCATTATCCCGCGATGAAGGGGGCCGCCGAGTTCTTCATCGCGACGCTGGTGGCGGAGCCGACACATCAGTGGCTGGTGACATGCCCGTCGCTCTCTCCGGAACATCAGCACCACCCCGACGCGGCGGTATGCGCCGGCCCTACGATGGACATGCAGATTTTACGCGATCTCTTCGACGCCTGCGTCAAAGCATCGGAGGTCCTGGGCGTCGATCCCCAGTTTCGAGAGACGGTTCACGGCGTACGGTCGAAATTGGCTCCCATGCAGATCGGAGCGCAGGGCCAGCTGCAGGAGTGGTTTGAAGATTGGGATGCGCAGGCGCCGGACCAGAATCACCGACATATATCGCACCTGTATGGACTCTATCCCAGCAGCCAGATCACTCGTCAAACACCCGATCTGTTTGCCGCGGCGCGGCGTTCTCTCGAAATTCGGGGGGACGACGGCACGGGCTGGAGCCTTGCCTGGAAAATCGCCGCATGGGCGCGTCTTGCCGACGGCGACCATGCGTATCGTTTGATACAAGATGCGCTGCGTCTCACGAAGGACGCCGGGACCAATTACGAAGGCGGGGGCGGGGTTTATGCGAACCTGTTCGACGCGCATCCGCCGTTTCAGATCGATGGCAATTTTGGCTTTGTCGCCGGAGTTGTGGAAATGCTCCTGCAGAGCCACACCGGCGAACTGCATCTTTTGCCTGCCTTGCCTAGCGCCTGGCCGGATGGGCAAATCAAGGGCGTGCGCGCACGCGGCGGATATGGCGTCGATCTGGAATGGCGTAACTCAAAACTCGTTAGGGCAACCATACGGCCGAAGTTTTCGGGAAAGGTCACAGTGCGCTGGCGAGAGCATCGTTGGAATTATGTAACGCACCCCGATAAGGCAATCGTGATCGCGCTGAAGTGAACGCTGCTCAATGGATTTAAAGGTCGTGACCACGAATATAGGTTCCCTCGAACCATTCGCGCAGGACAACGCGTCATCGCCGCCTAACTGTCGGTCAGCGTGTGAAGAGCGCAAGACTGACTGGGCAGGGAGGGCGTTTATGGAGCCTTTGCGAGTGGGCGTCGTGGGATGTGGCGTGATTTCGGGAACACATGGGGACGCGCTGCGGCGCTTGGAGGAAGAAGGATTGGCGCGGCTGGCGGGGACGACGGATGTCGTGCGCGGCCGGGCCGAGGAGTTTGCGGGCAAGTACGGCTGCAAGGTCTTTGAGTCGTTTGATGAGATGATCGCCAGCCCCGAGATCGATTCGGTGACGCTTTGCACGCCGAGCGGGCTGCATGGCCGAATGGCGACGCAGGCGGCGCGGGCGGGCAAGCATATTTTGTCTGAGAAGCCGCTGGATGTTTGGATCGACGCCGTGGATGAGGCGATTGCGGCGGCGAAGGCGGCGGGCGTCACTTATGGCGGCGTGTTTCAGGAGCGGTTTTCGCCGGCGGCGCGCAAGGTGAAGCGTGCGGTGGAGTCGGGCGCCTTTGGCGAGATCGTGCTCGCGTGCGCGGAGACCAAGTGGTATCGAAGCCAGGAGTATTACGACAGTGGCGACTGGCGCGGCACGTGGGCGCTGGATGCAGGCGTCTTCTCCAACCAGGGCATTCATAGCCTCGACAAAGTCCAGTGGCTGGCCGGCCCGGTCGAGGAAGTTCTTTCGGCGACTTTGACGCCGGGATTCCACCGGACCATCGAAGGCGAGACTCTGGGCGTCGCCACCGTGCGGTTCCAAAACGGCGCGCTGGGGACGATCACCATGACCACCCTGGCGTACGACGGTTTTCCCGAGCGGATCGATGTCAGCGGGACCAAGGGCAGCGCGATGCTGGTGGGCGACCATCTGGCGCATTTTACTACCAAAGACCCTTATGAAGACGAGTTCGGCGATCTGAGCGGCTCCGCTGAGACGCAGTCCAATACCTCGAAGGACCCGGCGGCTCTCGTCGGCGATGGGCATTACGGCAACATTCGGGATTTCGTTCTCGCCGTGCGCGAAGGACGTCCGCCCCAGGTCGCCGCCGAAGGCGCGCGGGATGCCGTCAATCTGCTGAATATGATCTACGCCAAGGCCAAGGTGGGGCCGTACGCGTAAGATGCGCAATCCTCCTACAGCTGGAAGGCTGTAGGCTAGGCTGGGGCGAAGTCAGCTAAAGCAGACTCTTGGGGCACGCAAACGTCACTCATCATCCTAACCTGCTTCAGCTGGTTTTGCCTCAGCCTAGCCCACATCTTCCAGATGTGGGCTTACGCATAATCCTGGTAAAAATACGGGTGAGCAAATCCCCGTAAACATCCTATAATGAAATCACCATAACCCACCAATCGCTGCTCGACAAAGGCAAACTCTCCGAAAGGGGAGGACGCAAAGCGCATGGGCCTATAACTGGACCGCCGTTGGGCGGCCCCGGCATGGCAGCCACGTTTCCGAAGGTGCGAGTGCGTGAAATAGATGATAGAACGCCCGGTCTCTTCTAGGAAGAGGCTCGGGCGTTTTGTCCGTTATGGCTCCCGGTGAGCCAAAATGTCCTATAAATTGCCAGAAAAGTGCTCTTGAGCCCTGCCTCCTTCATGCCGACAATAAACATATGAATGTGATTCGTCATGCGCGTTATGCGGACAAGGTCATGCGCATCGAAGGCGCGCTTGCGGTTTCCGGGGTGGGGGGCGGCGTGCTTCTGTGGACTCAGGCCGCTTACTTTGGCGGCTACGGCTTTGCGGCGGCGGCGTTTCTTGCGCTCGGCGGCGTCAATATCGGCGTCAAGGCGATGCGCAACTACAACCGTTATCTGCGCGGCGCGGAAGGGGAAGAAGCGGCGCTCGCGGCGCTGCTGGCGCTTCCCGACGGATATTCCTGTATCTCCAACTTCGTCGTCCCCGGCACGCACCAGGGGGACGCCGACCTGATCGTGGTCGGCCCGTTCGGTGTTCTGGTCGTCGAAGTGAAGACGTTCACCGGGCATTACGCGTGTCACGGCGATGCCTGGTTTCGGCTGCACGATGACGGCGTGCGGCAGCCGCTGCGCAGCAGCGTCACGAAACAGCTGAAGCGAAACCGCAAGGCGGCGCAGCATTATCTGGTGGACTGCGACAGCCAGTCGCCCGTGTACGCAGTCGCCGTCTTTCCCGATGCACTGAAGCTCGACTGTGTCCACCCGACAGCTCCCATGGTGCGACTGTCAGGTCTGGCGGACCATGTTTTGAGCCTGCCGCCCGCGCCGGGAGGACTGGACACGGCGCCGCTGGAGGCGCTGTTCGGCCCCACTCAGTCGCGTGAGGCGGATACGTCCGCAGGCCGAGAGCCAAGTCCAGGAATCTCTTCATGAATACCTCAACGCCCAGCGTTTTATGGCCGAAACGGCGTGTCCTCGGCACAGGGCTCGTGGCTGCGCTTTGCGCCGCCCTCTGTGAAACCGTCGAACATGCGCTGACGCCCAATCTTAGCAACTGGCAGTCGCATGTGATCGGGATTGTCACAGTCGGGCTTATCACCGGTGTTGCGGCCGCTTATCTGGCCGCTTTTTACGAGCGGATGCGGCGACGAATGCGGCGAGAAGAAGAGGCGCGCATTTGGGCGGAAGAATCGCTGCGCCGTTCGTGTGAATGCCTGGAAACCATTGTCGAGGAGCGCACCCGCGATCTGGAGGCCGCGTCAGAAGAAATGCGGCGTGAAGTCGAAGAGCGGCGGGAATCCGAGCAGCGGCTGCGGGAAAGCCAGAGCCGCATGCACGCCATTCTGACCGGCGCCCCTCTGGTCCTCTACGCCATGGACAATAAGGGAGTGATACGGCTGTCCGAGGGGCAGGCGCTGAGCGTCGTGGGGCTGCGCCCAGGAGAAGTCGTCGGCCGTTCGATGTTCGAACTGTACCGCAACGATCCGCACTCGCTCTCCATCATTCGCCGCGCGCTCTCCGGGGAAAGCGTGCGCGAAACGAGACATGTCGGCGACGCCTATTTCGATTCGCAGTATACACCTGAATTCGATGGGGAAGGGCGCGTGACGGGAGTGATCGGCGTCTGTACGGACATCACCGAGCGCGTTCGGGTGGAGGCGCGCAATCGGAGTATTGTCGAGAACGCCGTCGAAGGCATTTACCAAACGACGATGGGAGGGAAGCTAATCAGCGCCAACCCGTCCATGGCCGCGATCCTTGGGTTTGACAGCCCGGACCAACTGATACAGTCCGTGGATCATGTTGGGCGCGACTTGTATGTCGATCCAGGCCGGCGCGGGGAGTTCCTGGCGCAGATTGAGTTGTCCGGCAGCGTCAGCCAGTTTGATTCGCAGATCCGACGCAGGGACGGAGCCCTGCTGTGGATCTCAGAAAACGCGCGCTGCGTGCGCGGCGCCGATGGCCG